>JBCCUO010000403.1:0-4664 GCA_039196805.1 Planctomycetota bacterium
CTTGGGCGGCACTCGTTGCTCTTCCGCTCTCCTTTTCATCTCTCGCCTCGCATTTGGAGTGATCCATGTCCGGCATCACCATCAAAGTGCTGCACGGAGCGGATCGTGGCAAAGTCCACGACCGCTTGGATCCGCCGTTGACGGTGGGTCGCGAAGAGGGCAACGACATTCAGTTGAATGACGAGCGGGTCAGTCGCTGTCACTTCAAGGTGCAGCGGGACAATGAACGTCTTGTGCTGACCGATCTGGACAGCACCAACGGCACGAAAGTGAACGGCGTCGAGTGCCAGTTAAAGATCTTGCGGCATGGTGACCTGATCGCAGTCGGACGAAGCCTGTTGTTGGTGGGGTCGGAAGAGCAGATCGCAGCGCGGTTGGCGGCGATGGGTGGCGACAACGCGACCATGAATCGGGACGTCAGTTCCTCGGACAGCGTCGTTCAGTTCGAGATGAATCACGAGCCCAAGTCACCGTACCCTGCCGAAGTGATGCAGGTTCACGACATGCCGTCGATCCCCGCCGACCTCAGTCCGGGACAAAAAGCGCAGCTCTGTGAGATCATCGATTTCTTGCAGGCAAGATTGCTTCGACTGATCGAGAACGCACGAATCGATGATGGGAATCGCGAAGTGCATCTCAAGTACGCTCATTGGCAACGGTTGGTGGATACCCAATCGCGTCTTGCGGAATTGGGCCGGAATATTTCGGATCCGGATTGGGAACAATAGTTCATCAAGGACTTTGGTCTTGGAACTTTTCTGACAGATCGGTGAGTCGCGTTGCGTGTAGCTTGGTGGAAACTCCACCTGCGATGCGAATCTTCACTTGAGCGTTCCCGACACCCGACCGAGTATCTTGATCCGCCTGCGCGATCATTCCGATCGCGAGGCGTGGCAGGAATTCGAAGCCGTTTATCGTGGTGTCATTCGGCGAATGGCCAAACGATTCGGGTTGCAAGACGCCGACGCGGCGGATCTTGGGCAAGAGGTCCTGATCCGTGTCAGCAATCACATCGATCGCTTTGAGCATCAGCGGACACAAGCCCGATTTCGAACCTGGCTGGGACGGTTGATTCGTTCGGCGATCGTTGATCAGCATCGCCGACGGTCGCGTGACCGAGTGGAGATTCAGGGCTGCGCTGATTCATCCGGGTTCGATCCGCCTGATGAAGCAGCGTTTCGTCAAACGCTGGCAGACGAGTATCGCAAGGAAGTCTTTCACTGGGCTGCTGATCGGGTTCGTAGCGAGTTCACCGAGTCATCTTGGCAAGCGTTTTGGAGGACGGCTGTGCACGATGAGCCAGTTGATCAAGTCGCTCGGCAGATGCAGCGCAGCGCCGGGGCGATCTACACCAGTCGATCGCGCGTGATGAAGCGTATTCGTGAGGAGGTGTGCCGGTTTGACGAGGAGTCGCTGAGCCAGTTGGATTCCCTGGACTCCAAAGAGAGTCGTCTGGACCGTGACGCGCCATTGCGACGGGCCATCGATGGAGGTCAGCCATGAAGTCGGAAATCCATCTGGATGCGGAACTGCTACGCCGGCATCTGAACGAGGAGTTGGAGCAAGAGCAGGCAAGTCTGATCAACGAACACTTGAGTGATTGCGCGGAATGCCGACAACGGATCGCCGAGATCGCAGCCGGATCGGATTGGTGGAACGCAGCGGCGGCTTGCCTGGGCGACGTTGAGATCGCGGTCCTGGATCCAGGTGATGCACCGGAGTCAGGTCCATCGGACGAGTTGTGGTTCGTCGAGAGCCAGCAGGTGGTTGGTTTTTTGAATCCAACGGACGACCCGACCAAGATGGGGAGGCTGGGAACGTATGAAGTCGTCGGCATCATCGGTGCAGGTGCGACTGCGGTCGTGCTGAAGGCCTTGGATCCGGCGCTGAATCGATACGTCGCGATCAAGTTGATGCGTCCTACCTTGGCCGCATCTCCCACCACGCGACAGCGATTTGCCCGTGAGGCAAGAGCGGCGGCTGCGATCATTCACGAAAACGTCATCGAAATCTATGGGGTCAGCCAAGTCAAAGGACTTCCCTACTTAGTCATGCCGTACGCTCGAGGTGAATCGCTAGCGAGTCGAATCCGACGCCAGGGTCCACTGAATACCGAAGCGGTCCTGAACATCGCCTGCCAGGTTGCTGACGGTCTCGCTGCGGCTCACGCCAACGGCTTGGTTCATCGCGATGTCAAGCCGAGCAACATCCTGTTGGGCGACGGGGTTGAACGACTGAAGCTGACCGATTTCGGATTGGCTCGTGCAGTCGATGACGTGGGGCTAACTCGGTCTGGAACGTTGGCCGGGACCCCCGAGTATATGTCTCCCGAGCAGGCAAGCGGAGACTCCGTCGATCACCGAAGCGACCTGTTCAGCTTGGGCAGTGTGATCCACACGATGTGTACCGGGCAACCTCCGTTCACGTCGGACAGCTGCTACGGCGTTTTGAGACGAATCGTGGAGGACGAGCCGCCATCGATTCGGGAATCGAATCCAGACGTACCTCCCTGGCTGAGCCGATTGGTCGATCAGTTGATGCAGAAAGACCCTGCGGGCCGCCTGTCGGATGCGACCGTGGTTTCGCAATCGCTTCGCAGTTGCCTGGCACACCTGCACGATCCTTCGCACCCACTGCCAGATTCGATCCGACCAACATCGCGACGTCGTCGAGCCGTTTCCTTGCTCGGTGTCACCTTGGTTGCGGTGGTGGTGGTCGCGTCCATCGTTTCTCAGAGAGACTACCGCGGGAAGCCTAGAGACGGCGTCGAAACGCTGGCTGTCGAGGTAGCGGCGATGTCAAACGAATCCGAAAGTGCGTCTGGTTTGTCTGCAAGCCAAACGGGTTGGAACGATGGTGTGGGTCAGGTGATTCAGGGCGTTGCATCGGAGCTAGCAGAGTACGAACGAAATCATGGTCAGATCAATCCAAGGGGAGACGAAGAATGAATGGACGACGTTTGATGGTGGCATTGTTGGTGGTGGCAGCGGTAGCGCCGATTGCAGTCGGGGACGAAAGTCACGAGCAGCTGATGAAGCAGGCGGAGTCAGCGGCGAAGAAATTCCATGCGATGCCGAATGACTCCCCCGAGGCGGCCAAGCTGAAAGCGAGCGTGAAGGAGTTGATTGCAAAGAGTTTCGAGACTCGTCAGCAAGCCCAGCGAACGCAGCTGGAAGCGATGATGGCGAAGCTGACCCAGGCACAAGAAGCCTTGAAGGCCCGCGACGCCATTCGAGACCGGATCATCAGTCGCAAGGTCGAGGACTTGTTGACCAATCAGCCAGCCGATTGGGAAACGCCAGCGAACCAAGAAGGAGAGTTGTTCGATGTCATTGGCCACGGCGACACGATAACGATTTACCTGGAAGGCGTCTTGCCCTTCAACCCACCCAATCAGCCTCCCGGAGCACCGCCGGTCAATATTCTGCAATCGGGTCGATTGGTGACGGGATTTCCCTTTGTTGTCGGTTCGGACGGGAAAATCAGCTTACCGTTGATCGGGGCAATCGAGCTCGTTGGACTGACGACGCGTCAAGCGGAGAAGGCGATCGCAGATGTTTACGTCAAGTCCGACATCTTGCGTGCCGATCGCGCCAACCCGGTCGTCACGCTGGTTCCGAGAGAAGAAGCCAAGTTCAGCTCAGCCGGAGGCGTTGCCGCAGGCAAGTCGGAACCGGCTCCTTCGACACCCACCATTGCAGGCCCGATCGCGACCCCGGTTGTTCAATCAAGCGTCCCGGCGTTCGATGATACCTACGGTAGGCTTCAAAAGGCTCGTGAGCTGGCAGCGAAAATCAAGTCGCGTAGAACGTCGTTAGAGAGGCAAGCGGGGCTGGTGAAGCATCGACAGAAGCAATTCGAGGCATCTGAGAAAGGGTCAATCGAACACAGTCAGAGATCACGAAACCTTTCCGTCGTGCGTGCTCAACAGGCATCGATGGAGAGCGATCTTGATGACGCTCGTTTTGCGCTTGGACTGGAACGAGACTACATCTCGGATTCCGTGGAACGTCTTCGATTGGCCGTCCAGCAGGAGGAGTACGCGGCGGAGGCAGCTGCGACCGAGTACGACTCGATCAGGAAGATGGTCGAAAGGGGGATGACCCCCAAGCTGGAACTCACACGGGCAGCCCAAAAGCGGTCGACTGCGTTCGGTAAGATCGAATCAGTACGTCAACAGTTATCGCAAATGCTGAAGATCCAGGAACGTTGGAAAGAGATCGTTGGCGATGCCTTGGAAGTCGATACGGTTGACAGTGGCAAACGGCAGAATGCGGAAAGCAAAGAACCGGACACGGCGTCCTATCAGCGCCGGAAGAGCCTTGCAGAGAAGCTGGCGGCCTTTCATTCTCAGTTTCAGGGAAAGGAGATTCGGATTGAGGTACGAGAGTATGGTGACGAGTTTTCAAACTTGGATGGTACCCACCGAGTCCGATTCATTGGGCCCTACTACGAGGCACGGTCATCGGTGCTGTCAGACGATCCGTTTGGTCCCTCGCCCGCATCTGTCTCTCGGCACAACGTCGTCGACCAGCACGATGGAAGGATTGGACAGATATCTCGTGTCGGAACATCGGGAGAGGTAACGCAGGTCACCAAGTACTGCATGTCTCCTCGTGTTCCCGGTGCAGGACCTCTGGACGCACTGTTCAGTGCCATTGGGC
>JBCCUO010000404.1:0-4662 GCA_039196805.1 Planctomycetota bacterium
ACCTGGGTGCAACCGCGGGAACGGCCGTTCCCGAGCCTTCGTCGGGTGTCCTCGTTGCGATGATCTGCGTGTACGCCTTGACCCGTCGCCGACGACGTAAGACGGAAAGCAGACGAATGGCTATCTGAAACTCGTGCCGCAGGGTCGAATCGTTCGGTACGCCACTTCCTTCAAGCGGGTTGCCGCATTCTGAGTTACGCTGTGATCGCCAAAACGATCATTCATAGCCAGATTTGCCGACCCATGACCGAAGTGACGCGACTGCTGCACGGCGCCGCAAAGGGAGATTCTGAAGCCGCTGAAAGACTTCTTGCGTTGGTTTATGACGAATTGAGACACATCGCGTCTCGCAAGCTTGCTCGTGAATCGCCTGGCCACACGCTCCAGACCACCGCCTTGGTGCATGAAGCCTACATGCGATTGCTGCCTGAAGCGGCGATGACACGCGACACCTCAACGGGTCGCAGCGACTCAGACTGGGATTCTAGATCGCATTTCTTTGCGGCGGCAGCCGAGGCGATGCGACGAGTCTTGGTCGACAACGCCAGAAAGAAGAATGCGTTGAAGCGTGGTGGAGCCTACCGTCGAGTCCAATTTGAAACGCTGCCGGGCGACTCGGACGACGACGCAACCGACGTTCTTGCGCTGGACGAAAGCCTTCAACGACTAGAAGAACATGTTCCTGACAAAGCCGTCGTGGTCAAGATGCGGTACTTCGCTGGGCTATCGCTGCAGGACACGGCGGATGCCTTGGGAATCTCGGTCCCGACGGTCCACCGCCACTGGCGTTACGCGCGCGCCTGGTTGCGCCGAGAGTTGGATGGCATTGAGACGCAGACACCAATCGGCGAGTGAATCGGACGAGGCGTCGTGATGCAAGTCGATCCCAACGAGGAGGCAAGGCTGTTCGAAGCGGCAATTGAGATCGAAGATCCAGAGCTGCGTCGTCGTTTTCTGGATGAAAACTGCTTCGACAACTCGCCGCTTCGTCGAAGTGTCGAGGCCTTGCTGCGGTTCGACGAGTCGGACGGAACGTTCCTGGAAACACCTGCGAGACTTCCTGCGAACACGGCACCGGCCTACCGATCGGGTGACCGCATCGGAAACTACCAGCTGGTTGAATGCCTCGGCGAGGGTGGCTTCGGCGTCGTCTGGATGGCGAGACAACACGAACCAGTCAGCCGCGAGGTGGCGCTCAAGATCATCAAGCTGAAGATGGACACGGAGTTCGTCAACAACCGTTTTAACGCTGAGCGACAATCGCTCGCGATGATGAGCCATCCGGGCATCGCAACGGTACTGGACGTTGGCAATACCGATCGCGGTCGTCCGTACTTCGTGATGGAATGGGTTCGTGGAAGCAACCTTGCCGATTACGCTGATCAGAAGCGGTTGGCGATTCGCGAGCGACTGGGCCTGTTCCTGGAAGTGTGCCAGGCGGTTGCCCACGCGCATCAAAAGGGCGTTGTGCACTGCGACCTCAAACCCAGCAATGTTCTGGTTGCTGATGATGGCACCGGCCCGCGCCCCAAGATCATCGATTTCGGAATCTCTAGGATCGTCACCGGGTCCGATTTGACCGACACCGATGCCTCGCCAGAATTGATCGTCAACTCAGGTAAATCATCTCCGATGGGTTCACCTGCCTACGCCAGTCCGGAGCAGTTGCTTGGCGAATTTGATACACGAACGGATGTGTACGGACTTGGCGCGGTGCTCTACCGATTGCTCGTCGGCGTGCCCCCTGTCAAGAAGCGACTGGCCCATCAGCACGATTGGGATGAGCCTTCGGCTCCGATGGATCATGTGGTCGTGAGCCCATCGAAGTGGTTGCCATCGGCATCCAACGGAGACGAAATCGCTCGGCAGAGACGATCTAACCCGCGGAAGCTGATCAAACAATTGCGTGGCGATCTCGATTGGATCACAAGCAAGGCCTTGCAGATCAAACCCGACGATCGCTACGCATCAGTCGTTGACCTGCAGCGAGACGTCGAGCGTCACCTGAAAATGAAGACCATCTCGGCTGCTCCCGCATCGTCTTGGGATGCGCTTCGTCGAGGAATTCGGCGGAACCGACTCGCGGTGATTGCCGGCAGCGGCATACTGATCGCTTCGCTCATCGGGACCGCCGTTTCGACCGCTGCCTTCTTTCGCGCAGAAGCGGCGCGTCGCGGCATGCAACACGAATGGTCCAGGGCGGAGCATCAGCGGGACCTTGCCGAACAGGCAACGTTGCGAGCGAAGTTGGAAGCGGAGAAGGCGATGAAGGTGGCCAGCACCCTTGAAGAGATGTTGCGGTTCGCAGACCCCGCTTCCGGCTGGCCTGCTGATTTCACGCTTCGGGAACAGATCGATGCACATGAGTCAAGGCTTCCCAACAAGCTCAGCGACTACCCTTTGATGGAAGCGAGGATTCGAAGCACGCTGGGTCGCATCTACCTCAGTCTCCATGAGATCCCAAAGGCGGGGCCGAATCTAAGCCGCGCACTACAGATCAGGCAAGAGACTCTCGCGGATCACGATCCACGCGTGCTTGAGAGTCAAGTGGACTACGGCTGGTATCTGCTTCGTTCCGGCCAATACGCTCAGGCTGATCAGCTCTTGTCGTCGACGCTACCTATCCTGCGTGAGCAACCAAGCGATGCCCTCTTGTCTGCATTGGAAGCGATCAGTCGTCTCAGACGACTGCAGAACGACATCGCTGGCCGAAACCAATCGACCGTGGCAGCATGGGAGTACTCGCGTCAGCTCCATGGCGATGACCATCCCACAACGGCTCGGTATCAAGCTCGCGCCGCACGGATCGAGATGAATCATCGGCGTTTTGACACGGCCCAGGAAATGTGCGAAGAAGCGCTGCGACGGGTTCGCAAGGTTCATGCTCAGGACCACCCCGATGTTGCCGCCATCGAATTGGAGCTGGCGAGGTCGCACTTTCAGCAAAAAGAGTATGCCGATGCGGAACGATTCGGACGGAGCGCGCTGGCGATGAATCGCAAGCTACTTGGTGATGACAGCATCATGGTGCTTGCCAGCAAGGTGTTTCTAATCAACGTGTTGCACGCCCAATCGAATCGAGTACCAGAGGCCTTTGCACTGGCTCGGGAAGCAGCGCGGCAGGCGGATCGGCATCGCGTGAAGGCTGGAGGCGATGAGTATTTTCGTCTCGCTGCTTATCAATGGGCGACACGACTGGCGGGGCCTCAGAATGCTCGGTTGGCAAAGGAATCTGCCGAAAAGGCGCTCGAGATCATGCGCCGTATTCCGGCCAAAGATGGCTTTCTCAAACCGCTTCGTGAGCTCGGATTCGCTCTGCGAAGAAGCAGCAATCTCGATGCGGCCGCGGAGTGCTACGAGACCGCAGTTAAGGCGAGGGAGTCGATCGAGTGGGCCCATCGACGGGGCGAGCAGTTCGCGACCCTCATTCACTTCGCTGAACTGGAGATTGAAAGGGGCAACGAAGAGGAAGGTCTGAAGTATCTGGATCAAGCGACTCAGATCGAGATCTCGGATGAAACGCCCAAACGAAGACTGCTGCAAGTCTTGGCTCGCGGCGACCAGGCCGCACTTCTCGCGCGGCTTCAACGCGTATCAGAGCTGAAGAACCAAGTCGCCGAGCTGGACTCACTTGCGGCGTTCCGCGCACCGAATCCACCGATGCAATCTTGGCTGGACGAATCGTTGCACGGGCATCTTCTTGCAGCGGCGGGCAAGTACACGGAGGCCATCGAAAGGTTTTTGGAAGCTGAGTCAGCAGTTCGCAGCTCACGAAACAACCTGATGACGCAGCGGGCACAGACTTGGCAAGCGCACTGCCTGGCGATGCTGGACGATTTCCCAGCGAGCGAGACACTACTGCTCGGAGTTGTAGAACAACAATCCAGGTCACGCACTTCGCTCGGCCAACTCATACATCGCCGCACGGTGCTCGAGTTGATCAAGCTATACAAGCAGTGGCAGAAACCAAAGGAAACCAAACAGTGGCAAGACGCACTGGGAGCGTCAAGCGCCGCGGTTGAGTTCACAGGCGGTGGTCAATAGAAACGCCTCGTCGACTTTCCTGCAGTATCCGTCAGCTAGCTAAAGGTGTGTGGCGCCATCTTGCCGCGCTTGCCATCACCTGGACGGCCGAAGACCGACGCAAGTGCCTCCATCCGCGGCTGGAACCATATTTCGCGCAACGAGTCGTCGTTCCCCGTCTCACGGTCCACGCCAGCGAGACAAGCTAGCCACACGCAGCAGTGAAGGCAGTGGCAAACAGTAGCTTCATCCGAAGGTCCGCCCCGTTCTCCATCATCAGTGTGGCCGTTGTGTGGCGACGTATATGACACGCGCCGGGCTTGGTGACCCCGGCGTCATCGAGACAAACGCGAACAAGTTGGAACAGCGTGATGGATGGACCGGGATTCAACAACCGCAGACGAACAAGGCCGGAGGCCGGCACATTCCAGCCGGCGGTGTCAACCGCCGGTGAGCTGGCAAGATGGTATCAAGCCCAGCGGGCGATACATCAAGAACGCGGAGCAGCCGTTGGGGGCCAACGGTTTGCAATAGCCAGAGCCTCCATCCCATCCCGCAGCGTCAGTTTTGAAGTTGCGCTTCTTAAGTCACCCTCCCGCTTGAAGTTGTGCGGTTTCAATTCACCCTCCCTCCGGGAGG
>JBCCUO010000405.1:0-4647 GCA_039196805.1 Planctomycetota bacterium
AGCAACGAGTTTGCATTTGTTGATTAGCGGCACTGCGCTGAAACCCATGAGTTTGTCAATGAATTCCAGTCAACCTGATCGACGTGCTTTCCTGAGACGCTGCGGGATGGGGATCGGTGCGGTCGCGTTGACCGACTTGATGGCCGCTGAGTCTTCCGCGGCGGTCCCAATGCACTTTCCGCCGAGCGCCAAGCGAGTCATTCACCTGTTCATGAATGGCGGCCCCAGCCATGTCGACACGTTCGATCCCAAGCCGGCGCTGCAGCGGTTGCACGGCAAGTCGGCACCCACACCGAACTTGCGGACAGAGCGACCCACGGGCAGCGTGATGAAGTCGCCGTTTCAATTCCGTGCTCGAGGCGAATCCGGCCTTCCGATCAGCGAACTTTTTGACAAGATGGCTCAGCATGCCGATGAGTTGTGTGTGATCCGATCGATGCACGCTGATGTGCCCAATCACGAGCCTTCGCTGATGCTGATGAACACGGGCGAATCGCGTTTGGTCCGCCCCAGCGTCGGCTCATGGTTGACCTATGGATTGGGGAGCGAGAATCAAAATCTGCCCGGTTTTGTCGCCATGTGTCCAGGCGGCTACCCGATCAAAGAATCTCAGAACTGGCAAAACGGATTCCTTCCCGGCAAGTATCAAGCAACCTACATCGACTCGAGTCATCGCCGGATCGAGAAGCTGATCGACAACATTCGAAGCCACGCCGTTGCCGCGAGTGACCAACATGATCAGCTGGAGTTGCTTCAGTCGCTGAACCGAACACACGCCGCGTCACGAGACGAAGACCCGAGACTGCAAGCCCGAATCGCTTCGTTTGAACTTGCTTATCGGATGCAGACTGAAGCGGCGGAGGCGTTTGATACCCGCCTTGAGACCAAGCAGACGTTGGAAATGTACGGCGACGGACATTTCAGCCGTCAGGCCTTGATTGCTCGACGACTCGTCGAACGAGGCGTTCGCTACGTGCAGCTCTATACCGGTGCGGGCCAGCCCTGGGACAATCACGACGACATCGAGAAAGGACACCGTCGAAACGCCAAGACAGTTGACCAGGCGATCTCCGCCCTGCTGACCGACCTGAAACGGTCCGGTTTGCTGGAGGAAACGCTGGTGATCTGGGGCGGAGAGTTCGGTCGAACACCGGTTGTTGAATTGCCCAAGAAAGGAAGCAATCAGGGAAAGATGAATGGTCGCGACCACAACCATCACGGCTTCACCATGTGGATGGCCGGCGGTGGCGTCCGGGGCGGGACGGTGGTGGGAGCCACGGACGAGCTGGGATTCAAGGCGGTTGAAAACCGCGTTCACGTTCACGATCTGCACGCCACCATCCTTCGGCTGATGGGTTTCGACCACAAAAGGCTCACCTACCGCTACGCGGGCCGAGACTTTCGATTGACTGATGTTCACGGACGTGTTGTCCAAGACGTCTTGGCGTGACCCCAGAGTGTCCAGCCGTCATAAAGGAGCCCGCCGACTCCGTGAGCCAGGCTTAGAAAGTGTGAGATAAGTCCAGCTGTTCGCTCCCATCTTGCGACGGCGCGCGCTCGGGTGGTCAGGGGGTAAGTTACTGCCGCGCAAAGGTGTTGAGCGCGGCTGCACCTTCGTGGCCGAATCTTTGCCAATTTTCGCTGGGGCGTTCTCGTGCTGCTGGGAATCCGACCAACCGTTGATTTTGCTTTCAAGAAGATCTTTGGCTCTCCGCAGAACGCGGCGGCCTTAATCGGGTTGCTCAATGCGATCCTTGACCTCAAACGCCCGATCGTCGCGGTCGAGATTCTCAATCCGTTCAGCTATCAAGAGTTTGCCGAAAGCAAGCTGATCGTGCTGGATGTGCGGTGCCGTGATTCGGCCGGTCGATCGCTGAATGTCGAAATGCAAGTGTCGGTCTACGCCGGGTTGATCGAGCGACTGGTGTACTACGCGTGCAGCATGTTCGTCGACCAGTTGGTTCAGGGTGAGAACTATGCGCTGGCGATGCCATCGATTTCGATCTGCTTGCTGGATCGGAAGCTGTTCGCCAAGACGCAGCAATCCCATCACCGGTTCCAGATGATCGATCGGGAGAGCGGGCGAGAGATTTCCAACGCGATCGAAGTCCACACGTTAGAATTGACAAAGTTCAAGCTGGACGAAGCAATGATTTCAATGGCCGGCAAGCTTGAGCAGTGGGCATTCCTGCTGCTTCGGGCCCAGGACTACGATGCCCGGGCGCTGCGAGAGTTGCTGCCGGGGATCGAGTTTGAAAAGGCGATCACGACGCTTGAGACGATATCGGCGAAGACGGAGGACAAACAGATGTACGACCAACGGGAAAAAGCCCAGCGAGACTACGAATGGGCGATCTCGGGTGCCCGCCAAGAGGGACGCGAGGAGGGACTGGAAGAGGGACTTGAAAAGGGCAAGCTCGCAGGGCAAATCCAACTGCTTGAGCAGCTGCTGGGCGAGACGCAAACGAGCGAGTCGGAATTGCTCGGCAAGAATACCGACACATTGACAGTCCAGCTCGCCGAACTCCAGAAGCAACTCCGCGACCGGCCTTCGTAGCAAGAACGCATCGGTGTCACGAAAATAGCCCGCTAGCTCCGCGAGCCAGGCTCAAGAAGTGGGTGACAATGCCACCAGGTCGCTCCTGGTTTCCTCGGCGGCTCGCGCCCACGGAATGTGGATTCGACAGGGTAATCAGCTACGCTGCTGATTTTGTCGCGGAGACTATGATGACGGGATCTGTGCCCAACTCGGTGACCACGGTTTCGATCGGATGAGAATTACTTCAGGACGCTGCCGAGCAACGTGTTTCGAGTCGCTCGAGGATCGGCGTTTGTTGGCCGTCGACCTGGCCGCTGAACTTGCTTATCGACTGAATCGTGTTCGGGTGAATCCGAACGAATTCGCGGAGATCGCTCAATCCCCCAACGAATGGGCGAGCGTGACTTCCGTCCAACCGTTGGCGATGAATCCACAGTTATCCCAAGCAGCCCAGTTGCACGCGGAGCGAATGGCCGGCCTCGACTTCTTCGATGTCCAAGATCCCGAGACGTTGACTCTGCCAAATCAACGTGCCCGACAGGCAGGATATGATCTTCCGGACGCCCTCGCCGATTCGGGTAACGACATCGAAACGATCAATGGCGGTTCCGGCTTGGCCAGCGATACGGAAGTGCTAGCTGACTGGTTGAATGATTCGCAAGACCCCAACCGACAGCAACGGGCATTGCTGTTGGGAATCGACTCAGTCTTCGCCAGCAATAACGAGTTTGGCATCGGTTTCGCCAACGACTCGACGTCGACGCAGCAGAATCACTGGGTGATCGACGTGACCAGACGCGATCCCGTCCGCTCTCCGGTGAATGCATTTGTCACCGGAGTGGTCTTCACCGATCGGAATGGAAACGGTCAGTACGATGCCGACGAGGGGATTTCGGATCTGCAAGTCGTCGCCGGTACCGGTACGGCAACGACCGATGCTAGTGGATGGTACGCCATTGCCGCCGATCCTGGCGTCCAGCGAGTGATTCTCTCGGGCGACGGTTTGGCTGGCGACGTGGAGCAGTTGGTGGCGGTTGAGAACGACAACGTGCAGGTCGACTTCATTGTTCCAGAGTTAAATGCGTCAGATCAGCTCGGTCGCTCTGAAGTCAACTTCCGCACGCGAACGCTGTGGACCAATCCGGTCTCTCACGTCGATTCGAGCAACGACGGCATCGTCTCGCCGCGAGACGCCCTGGTGATCATCAATCGGCTCAACCGAGATGGCAACGGGCAACTGCCGCAGCAACCCGGACCAACCGACTCGTTCCTGATCGACACCAATGGCGACGGCTCGCTTTCCCCAATCGACGCCCTTCTGGTGATCAACTTCTTGAATCGCCAAACGGCAGCCCCGGCCGAGGGTGAGGCCGAGTCAACGGCTGACGTCAATGACGAGGCCATCGTGGTTGCGCCGTCACTCTTCTAATAAGCCGATTACCCGGGACGCCGTCGACCGCTGGCCGGTCAACAGCGAAGCGGTGTTGTTCGACAGGCTGGGACGAAGTCCCAGTTCGGCAACCACGCAGCTACCGAACCGCGAAGCGGTGATGTAAACGGGCGGCCACGTCCGATTGATGAAACGAGGTTTGCCACTCGACCGAACAGGCGAACGTCATCGCTTCGCGACTCCAAGAACCTTGGTGATCGTGGCCCTGGGACCGTCGTCCCAGGCTATGGAATGGCGCTGCTCCGCAGCTGAAAGGCGATCTTCCTCCAACGGCATCTTCGCTGCCGCTAACAGCAAACTGCCGACGATGGGCCGACTCCCTCTGCTACGGAATTCGAAACGAATCGGGGCGAGTCAGCGGGATGCGTCTCAGATCGGAATAGACCAGAAAGTCTCCGCCCCGCTGATTGGCCGTCCGCCAGTCGCGGAAGGACTTGTTCGTGACGCGAGTCCCGCTCAGGAAGTTGATGGCGCTGACGGAGTTGTCCGAATCGTCCCAGAACCCTAGGTGCTGCGACCCTTCAAAGTCAAAGGAATCGCGAAGGTAGATGCCGACTTCGTCGATTGTCACGACGTGCCCACCGCCGGAAGTCGCAGGCGCGACCACGCCCGCCACCAAAACCCGGAAATTGAAATTACCCATGGCCGCGACCATGTC
>JBCCUO010000406.1:0-4639 GCA_039196805.1 Planctomycetota bacterium
CGCGGGCATCGTGTTTGCGGCTCAAGTGGACTCGAAGTGGAACTCCGGTGATACAGTTGGCGCACAGTCCGCGGCGGACAATGCCAAGAAGTTCACACTGATCGGTCTTGTCCTGGGGCTGGTGATCAATGCTCTGGTGATCGGTTTGCAGATTCTCGCCGGACTTGGTGCCGCAGCCCAACAGGGCGGCGGCTTTTGACCAAGTCGACCGCGAAGGTTCGATCGAAAACGTTGCTCCTCGTCGCCGGTGCGCTAGCACTGTCGACATTGGGATTCGTTGTACTACGTCGATTTGAACCCACGGCTGATTCGCTCTACCCAAAGTGCCTTTTCTATCAGTGGACTGGATTGCACTGCCCCGGTTGCGGCGCTACCCGGGCACTGAGGGCTCTGTCGCTCGGCGACGTACGCCTGGCGATTCGCACCAACCCGATGTTGATCATCGGTGGGCCGATCATTGCCTTGTTGGTCTGGATTCAGAAACGGAGAGAACGACGGGGGCTCATCGCCTCTCCCCGATTGGCCTGGTGCCTTTTTGTTGTCCTGATGACGTACTTCATCTTGCGAAACGTCCCCACACCTGCGACGGGTTGGTTGGCGCCACCGGTGTAGGTGCCGGCTCGAAGACAAGTGATCGAGCCTTGATAACCTAAGTATCGTATCCATCGTGCTCGTGCTCGTGCTCGTGCTCGTGCTCGTGCTCGTGCTCGTGCTCGTACTCGTACTCGTACGAAGCGGTTTTTCTTTGATCGAACGCGAGTCCTGGCCACGTCCGGTCCCCGTGCAATCGACGGTGGGGGAAACCTAGGGACGGGCCGTTGGCCCTGATGCATGGCGGGTGCGAGCTTCCCCAGCCGTGCTGGCTGGGCTAGGCAAGGGGCCGGGCCGTTGGCCCTATCGGAGCGCGCAGTCCGAACAGCCAACGCTTCTTCTCGCAGACCGCTAACCGCTGAATGCTGACCGCTGTGGGTAGCGTGCTAGGTGGGGGCGGAGCCTCCGGTGCATTGCGTTCCATGGCAGAGCCATGGAACGAGTAACAAACCGCCAACAGCTAACGGCCAGCAGCCAGCGGCCGGCAGCTCCCCCCTCTTGCTGACCGCTGACCGCTTCTTCGCTGACCGCTCACGGTTGGCCTCTCAGACTGCCTGGTGGCAGTCCATCTCCTTGGCCAATCGCTTTCGAGCGACGTGCAATCGACGTTTGATGGTTCCGACCGGCGCGTCGAATTCATCGCTCATCTCGATCAACGTCTTGCTCTGCAAGTAGAACGCCTTGAGCGTTTCCTTGTCCAAAGCGTTCAGTCGATCGATGCCGTCGCGTACTGCTTCAGCTTGCTCGCGATCGGTAGCGAAATCGTCCGGAGTCCCTTCAGCCAAGCAGGTTGATTCCAAGGTCTCCGGGTCGCAGGCGACCGCGTGACGACTTCTCGTCATGCGGTTGATCGCCATGCGATGCACGATCTGTCGCAACCATCCTCCGAATGCTTCGGGCACTCGCAGCTGCGAGACCTTTTGCATCGCTTGGATGAACACGTCTTGAGTCAGTTCTTCGGCTTCGTCGGCGTTGCGGGTTCGACGCATTGCCAATGCTACGATTCCGGGTCGGTATCGCTCGAACAGTTGGCCAAAGGCGTCTCGGTCACCGGCTTGTGCGGCACGCACCAGTTCCACCACGGTGGTGGCCGGTCCGGTCAACGGCAATGGAGTCGTTTCTGGAGTGATGGTCATCATTCGGTTCCTCCCGAAAGGCTGCCGGAGTCTTCACCGCCATGCCGAGTCCAGTGACTCGTGCGGATATGGAACGTGACCGACAGTCGGGCGTCGCTTTCGTGGCGACGTGATTGGGTTGGGGTCGATGCAGAGCAGGCGGCCAGCCGGTGAACCGTGGGAATCAAGTCCCTGTGGTCAACGATTCTGAGAGCCTTGCCAAGTCAACGCTCGCAAGCCAAACGGAAAGCGATGAAGTGGATCCGTGGGGATACCAAGTCAGTCGCTCGGCCGCGGGTGCGGAGCCTGATTCGTGCTTTCGTTTGAGGCGGGTCACCGAAAAGATGAATCCGCCTGCTGTTGGTCGGCGATGCGGTTAGGCGATCGCGGAGCCGGGCACGAATCTGCCAAGCAGTAAACTGGTGTGACGTTGCTGTTTCGTCGCACCAGCCTGGCCTGTCGTTGTCTGTTTCAATGCTCCTATGGCGGAGCGAGACAACGACTCGGTCTCAAACATGGCGCTGTCACAACAACTCAAACGCATCGATTCGGATGAGCCCGAATACGTTGCGGTTGATGGTCCCAGCGGCAGACCCAGAGGCTTCCGTAGCCATCGATGGAGGCGCATTGCGTCGACAATCTTCGCTGCAATACGGTTGGATCCATCGACATTGGCGACGGCTTCAACGGCTGCGATGATTTGTTGGAAACGCATTTCAAACCTCCCGGCACCTTCAGCGGTGCGGCGGCGGAGCACAAAAACGGAATGAAGTTGTCGGCAAACGATCGCTTGCCGGTGAGGATCTCGGTGACAAACCGGACCCTCGCCCAAGGTTATCCCAAGGGGGATCTCGGGGCCAGCCAAAAAAGTGGTTACGCTTTTCAGCGCGGAGCTTTCTCGGCCGTTGCCCGATTCAGACGCTCTTCCTAGGCATGGGTTCGCGACGAAATGGGCAATCCTTTTCAGAATCGGCATTTTTTCTTAGGACGCCGGTCGGAAAATCGTGTTTCGCGCCCGCCTTCTTCACCCGGTCGGAACGAAACGCGACCTGGAGAGCCAATCTGGACTGCAGCTTGGAACGGGTTCAGCGACTTACTCCTGCCACCGGTATGCCGATTTTGCAACGCCTCGGTCGCCAGCGGTCAAGACTTTTGCGTTCGCTGCGAGACGGCGTTTAGCGTCGGAGCCTCGTTGATGCGGGCCGCCTGTCTCCGCTGTGGGCTGCCGTCACAGTCGCCTCAAACCGGAAGAGACGGCTGTGCTGCGTGTTCGGATCAGTCGTTTCAATTCGGCTCCGTGGTGCCGTTGTGGGTCTATCAGGACGACGTTCGTGATGCGATCGTCGCCGCAAAACACGCCAGCCACACGGCGCTGGCCGACGCGATCGGCCGCGTTTTGGGGGATCGGGTTGCCCAAGCGATCGAGGACGAGGACATTTCCCCCGTCCAGGCGGTCACCTACGTGCCATCGCATTTGTATCGCAGATGGCAGCGTGGTGGCGTGGGGGCTCGCGTGATCGCCGATGCCGTGGCGGGCAAGCTGGGCAAGAAAGCCCACGGCTTGATCCGCGCAAACCGTGCGACCCGCAAGCAAGCGTGGCTCACCGACCTAGAGCGGATTGAAAACGTCCGCGATGCCTATTCTGCGAAAAGGGGCTATGCTTTGGCTAAAACGCCCAGAATCGCTAATCAGCACGTTCTTTTGGTCGATGACGTCCTGACCACCGGCGCGACTGCCAATGAAGTGGCCAAGGTGTTGCGTGGTTGCGGGGCGGATCGAGTTACCTTGGCGGTGGTGGCTCGTGCGGTGAGGCGACACTAGGCCTAACGGACTGAAATCAAACACGGGACCATCCATGAACCGCTCGGACCTCGATTCCGAATCGACGGAATCCAGCCAGCGCCGCATCAAGGCGGAAACGGGAACCAGCGGCGTTCGACGCGCGGTCCTGCGCGGTCTGGGCGTCGTCTTGCCGCCGCTACTGACCATCGTGGTCCTGATCTGGGCCTGGAACGCCATCGAGAGCTACGTGCTGCGTCCGGTGGAAACCGGCATGCGTCACCTGATTGTCTGGTCGATCAGTGAGACCTACAGCGAAGTGCCCGCCGATGCGAAAACACTGCCGGGACGCCAGAATCGACTGGAAGGATTCACTCACAACGGCACAACGTTTTGGCCCGATCCCACGAAGCGGCGATTCATTCCCGACTACGTGATCAAAACGGTTGACGAGAACGCTGACTACTTCGGACCGTATGCTCCGGCGCCGGCAAGCGCGTCCGCTTACTGGCATCGCTATGCGGAACTGGAGTACATGCCGCGTTCGATCGTGGTGCCGGTCTTTCTGATTCTGTTTCTGACCGTCCTGTATTTCATGGGACGTGTTTTTAATAGCGGCATCGGACGATGGGTGGTAAAGACTTCAGATCGCGCGATCCAGCGGATCCCGGTGATCAGCAAAGTCTATGGCAGCGTGAAGCAGATCACCGACTTTGCGTTCGACGATCGTGAAATTGAATTCAACCGAGTGGTTGCCATCCAGTATCCGCGCGAAGGCATCTGGTCTCTTGGCTTTGTAACAGGCAACAGCATGCGGGAGATTTCGGAGGCGGCTGGCGAACCGATGTTGAGTGTCTTGATGCCCACCAGCCCGATGCCGATGACCGGCTTCACGGTGACGATCAAACGGAGCGAAGCCATTGACCTGGACCTGACCATCGACGAAGCGATTCAGTTCATTGTCAGGTGCGGTGTCGTCGTGCCTTCTCAGCAGCCCTTGCCGCCCACCAAGGCCGCGGTCTCACCCCCAGCCCTGCACCTACCGACGCCAAGCATCAACACTGCCCCGGCTGAGTAGCCGAACTGGCAGAAGATTGGATGACAGAAGATTGAGGAGTCGGGTGGCGAGAAGAGGGAGACAGGAAGATGGGAG
>JBCCUO010000407.1:0-4629 GCA_039196805.1 Planctomycetota bacterium
GATCGTCGAGGCGGCGCGACGCCAAAAAGCGTTGATAGTTTAAGAAGTGGTCGGGCAACAAGCGATTGTCATCAAGCCACTCGGCGGCGTGTTGGAAGCGTTCGATTTCTTTGCCGGTGGAGCGCTGCTGGCCGATGGAGACGTCGCGTTCGTGCTGGATCTCAGCGCGGTCTGTCGACCTCTCGTCACCGGAAGCCCGTTGCCCGACGTCGAGTTGATGGAAGTCTGAGCCCATGCGCGAAACCACCAACGACGTCGTCGCTGATGACGCCGAAAAAGCGGCCTATCTGATCTTCAGTCTGGACGGTTCCGACTATGCGATCTGCGTTGATCACGTTCGCGAGATCATCACGTCGATCAAGACGTCTCCTGTTCCGGGGTCTCCCGACTACCTTTCCGGCGTTAGCAATCTTCGCGGTCGCATCTTACCGATGGTGGACCTTCGCGAGCGATTCGGCATGCCATCGACGGTGTCCACCGACCGTGACTGCTACGTGATCCTGATGTTGGAACATCGGGGCGGATTGGTGGAAGTGGGAGTCCGTGTTGACGCCGTCAAGGAAGTGGCTCGGATCGCGGGTGACGAGATCGATCCGGCGCCATCGATACACGACTACGCCAACAAGCTTGTGTTTCGAGGCGTCACGAAGACCGCCAGCGGCGTGAAACTCGTACTGGATTCCGCAGGACTGATTCAGCAGCTGCGTGAGGACGTTCGCGTCCAATACCTGCAAGCATGCGAATCTCATTTAACTAACGCAATCGACCGAGACTAAGTCGTGAAGATTCATCTGAAACTGATCCTGCTATCTTCGATCCCGCTTTCGGCGGTCTTGATACTTTCCATGATGCTGACTTGGGATGCTTGGTCACGGACCAATCGCGACCAAGAGGCCACCGAAATCAATCAGTCGTTGCAGTCGGCCAGCCGCCTTGTCGCGTCCTTGCAGCGAGAATGTGGGTTTGGTGCCGATTACCTTTCGTCGGACGATGATGGCTTGCGTGCCGGCTACCAGGCTCAGAGAGCGGTCACCGATAAGGCCCGCGAGAGCATCGATCTGCAGGCAGTCGCCAAGCTTCCCGCCTTCTCCGACCCATGCGAAAAACTTCAACGTCGGCTGGACGAATTGGAACTGCGTCGACAGCTGACAGACAGTCGCAATGTCGATTTGCATGACCACCTGGATTACTACCACGGACTGAATGATCTGCTGCTTGTCCTGGTGGGTGGAGTCAAGGAGCACTGCGACGACAGTCGCACGATCGCGGAGGCGTTTGCCTACAGCCACTTGCTCTACGCCCAGGAGTATGCAGGTCGCGAACGTCAGGCCATGTCAACGATTGCCGGCAAAGGCTCGCTGCCCATCAGCACATTCAAGGATTGGAATCGCTTGATCGTCATGCAAGAGGAACACATCGAAAGCGCTATCGAGTCCACCGTTGATGCAGAGCTTCGTAGGGAACTGAAGCAATGGCAAGCGTCGCCCCAATCGCTCGCCCTGAGCCGAGTGCGCGGTGAGATTGAGAAGTTGGCCAGCGGCCAAGCGATTGCCATGACTGGACAAGAGGTCGCCGAGGCAGCCGACGCCAGAATGCAACTCTTGGATGCGATTCGAAAAAGGTGCGAGGTTCGATTGACTGGGCTTCTCGAATCGAACCTGTCCGCTTCTCGATCGTCTGCGCTATTGGGAATCGCGTTCCTGATCGGCACCTTCGTGTTGGCCGCGTCGGCAAGCTGGTACTTTGGAACCCGACATTTTGTTCGACCGCTGAATCAGTTGGCGGCGGCCGCCAACGCGATTGCCAGGGGCCGATTCGATACGCCGCTTCCCGCAGCGTCCGCCGACGAAATCGGCGACGTGGTTCGTGGTTTCGACGCTGTGGTCGACGTGCTGAGCCGACTGCACCGGTCGTTGGCACTTCAAATCGAACGTGCCAGCCAAGGTGACTTGAGCTCTCGATGCGAGACCTTGGACTTCGACGGGTCGTATCGAACGCTTGCCAAGTCGGTCAACGACTTGACGGAGTCGCTAACTCGAATCGACGTCGACATCTTGGACATCATCTCATCGGTGGCCAGCGGCGACCTGACACGACGTGTCGATGGAACTTACTTGGGCGAATTCGCGGAGATGCAAGACTGCTTCAACCAAGCGTTGGATCGAATCACTTCGTTGCTTTCCAGCGTCCGCCACAACAATCGTGAGTCCAGCGAAGCGTCCAAGCGTGTTGGCAATCAAAGCCATGCGATCACAAAAAACTCGACGGAACAGGCAGCTGCCCTGGTTGAGATTGCCGGCAGCTTGGAAGAGATGACTGCCATGACCAAGCAGTCCGCGGAAAGCGCCAAAGACGCCAAGACTGTCGCCAAGAATACGCGGGACTCATCGGAGCATGCCGTCATTCAGGTGGGTTCGCTGGTCGAGGCGATCGAACGAATCAAGCAGGTCGGTGACGAGCAAACGATGATTCTGAAGACGATCGACGATATCGCGTTTCAGACCAACCTGCTTGCGCTCAACGCCGCCGTCGAAGCGGCCCGGGCGGGCGAAGCAGGAAAGGGGTTCGCGGTCGTTGCCGAAGAAGTTCGTAACCTGGCACTGCGCAGTGCCGAAGCCGCGAACACGACGGCTCGGATGACCGAACAAGCGCTTAGCGAGACTGGGATTGGTGTCGATTTGGCCAACGAGGTGGCTGCGATACTTAGCGAGATCTGCACCTGGGCGAAACGTGGCACAGACTGCGTCGGCGAGATTGCATCGGCGTGTGCCGAACAGGCACAGGGCATCGAACAGATCAATTTGGCGGTCGCCGAATTGGATACCGCGGTTCAGGATTCGACGCAGCAGTGCCAGGAGTCGTCCAATGAAGCCGAGCGAATGCAACGCTTGGTAACCACTCTGGATGCCATGCTGGCAAACTACCGGTTCGACCTGCCCAACACGTACGCGCCCGAACCGCCAATAGACGATCGGCACTCGGTTATCGACTTGACTCCGGTTTCCTCGGTACCGGAAGTGGGATCCCGCGAACCCGCGATCCCGTTTGATGCCACCGATTTTGCCGACTTTTAGTTCGACTGTGGCGTTTTGAGTGAGCCGAGGTCGCACTGGCGCGTGCTTACCTCGACGCTACGACTCACGACAGATCCACCGCACGTGATCATGTCCGTCTCAACCGCAGGTGTTTGACTGAAGCGATGGACATCGCACCGGAAACTTATCGAAAGCTGTCTGACCTGATCGCACGGTCGGCAGGAATCCGTTTGGGCGCGGAGAAAGAGCGGATGCTTCAAAACCGTCTGTCGAAACGTTTGCGGCAACTGAACTGCCCGTCTTATGAAGCCTACCTTTCGATGGTGTTGGCCGATCGAAACCGCATCGAGCTACAAGAGCTACTCGATGCGGTCACAACGAACTACACGTCGTTCTTTCGTGACCGAAGGCAATTCGATCACCTAGGCCAGTACTTACAACGACTCTTGACGCAAGGGCGGCCGAAGCTCCGGATCTGGTCGGCAGCCTGCAGTACGGGTGAAGAAGCCTACTCGATCGCGATCACAGCGCGGATGGCGATGGCCTCAGTGTCCAGCCATACCAAGGTACGCATTTTGGCCACGGACATCGCCACGCCGGCGTTGGAACAAGCCAGCCAGGGCTGGTACGAGCGCGCACGCGTCTGCGAACTGAAGCCGTACGAACGACGGTTCTTCAAGTTGCTGCAACTTGGACGGGCTCCGGAACCGAGCGACCGCATGAGCGTCGATGACAAGTTAAGGAAAATGGTCATCTTTCGTCGAGCCAACCTGTGCGAGCATCCGCTCTCGGTGCCGGACGACATCGATGTCATCTTTTGCCGCAACGTGCTTCTCTACTTCGATACGCAGATGCAGAACGCGATCGTGCGTGAATGCCTTGGAAAGCTCCGCCCCGGTGGACTGATTTGTTTCGGCGCCAGTGAGTCGGTCAGTGCGGCAATTGGCGGCGCTGCCCGATACGTTGCTCCATCAATTTTTCAGCGACCGCCCCTGAACGCCAATCCATCCAGCCAACCAGCATCATGTTGATCTATTCCATCATGACTCGTCGCCGTGTAACCGTTTGCTTGGCCAACGCATTCGCTTTGCTATGGGTTTTTTCTGCACCTGTTGGACCGAATTTGCATGCGCAGGAGGCATTCTTCGTTGCCGACCCTTCTGTAGTTCCATCGGAGATTTCCAGCTCACCCGTCGTCGGGAATGGATCGAACCCAATCGATGTCGAAACGACTCAAGCTGTCGATTCGCCATCGGAGGTGCACAACACGTCTGGCGCCGACGCCTCAGCTGGTAGGCGTTGGCTGTTGCCGGCGGAGAGTCAAGGAACGGAAGGCTCTGGTGCACCGGGCGATGAATGCCCGCCTGGTCGAGCCCCGATCGACTACCTAATGGTCATCGCGGCTTCCGCCTTGGTATTCCTGATGCAGGCGGGGTTCCTATGCCTTGAGTCCGGACTGAGCCGCAACAAGAACTCGATCAACGTCGCACTCAAGAACGTTGCCGACTTTGTTGTCGCCTGCCTCGGTTTTTGGGGCGTGGGGTTCGGAATCATGTTTGGCGCCAGCTGGCTGGGCGTCGCCGGAGCTAGCCAC
>JBCCUO010000408.1:0-4617 GCA_039196805.1 Planctomycetota bacterium
GTGCCACAAGTGACGGAACGTTGGTATTGATTCTGGTCATGACTGCGGATCCTTTTGCCCTGGCTTTTTCGCGGGTGAAATTCGATACCCAAAAGCCGCGATCAACCGGGATTGCCCCAAGGAGGTGATCGCCAATCGATCACCCATCAACTAGGCGGCTGTGTGAAGTGGCATCGGCAAAGTCGGTCGCCATTCCTCCTCCCCTTCCGGCAAAGTCAGTGATTCGTTGGCCACGCCGACTTACAGTCACCACGATCGGAATAATCGGCAAGAGTTACCGGAGTACTCAGGTGAACCTGCGGTCAGCGGTTGGTGGCTGGCTATTGGCGGTTGGCGGTTGGCTATTGGCGGTTGGCTGGCGCGTCACTCCATCAGCCGCTTGGCGCCAGCCGGCGCCAGCCTGTCGGGTGTCGCCGCTTGTAGAACCCGCGTGCTCGCGCACAGCGGCTGAGATCGCCGCGGCGACGCGCATCAGCCGCTTGGAGCCTCGGCTTGTTGGTTCACTCTCAGCCCGAAGCGCGAGCGAGAGGGACCATGCCCATCACTGGCGCGTCATTCTATCAGCCGTTTGGCGCCAGCCTGTCGGGTCTTGCCGCTTGTAAAACCCACGTGCTCGCGCACAGCGGCTGAGATCGCCGCGGCGACGTGCGTCAGCCGCCTGGCGCCACGGCTTGTTGACTTGACCAGCCGTTATCGCGCCAACCTTTGGTTGCTCACCGCGAATAGCGGTCAGGTTGGCGGTTGGATTGGAGCCAGAATCCGAGTCCTCGACTCCAATCTTGGCCCTCAATCTCTTGCCAGTTCTCCTGCTTCCGATCGCTACGTCGCCGTTTCCACCTCCCCCTTTTCTGTCGGCCCCTCCCACAACACGATCACTCCCCATTTTCCGTCCGCCATTTTTTTGTCAGTCTCTTGGTTCGGCTTTCCCCAACACGCATTTCACCCACTAGCCGCTCCACCCATGTCATCCTCAGATCCAGTTTCCGTTGCGTACTCGCTTTCAAGCCTGTCGGTCCTGGACATCGAGGGTGGTGACGCCGGGACGATTCTTCACAACCTGACCACCAACCATGTTCAAGCGTTGCCCGACACTGGCGGTGTCGAAACATTCATCACGGATGTGCGTGGTAAGACGCTGGGGCATGTCATCGCATTTCGGACTCCGTCAGGATTTCGCCTGATCGGGGCGCCCGGTCAGTCGTCCGCGATCGCCGACCATGCCGACCGCTACACGATTCGCGAAGTGGCGGTGCCCTGCATTCGAGACGAAGACCTGGGATGCCTGGTGGTAACCCTGTCGGACTCAGCGTCAACGGCACTCGCATGGCTTCACGCAACCGACACCATCGAATCGCCAAGCGAGATCTCTTCGAAGCTCTACCAATCGATAACCGGGACGGAGAGTGGAGTCGAAGTGGCAGGCTACCAAGTCCCATGGGTCCCAAACGCCTGGGTGCTACTTTTTGCACCCGAGTCGAAACCAGAGTTGACCGCGAAGCTCCAGAAGGCAGGCATGACGGTTCGGAGTGAGGAAGAATTTCACGTGAATCGGATCAGAAACCAGTTTCCCTGGTACGGAGTGGATGTCGACGCGAGTCATCTTCCGCAGGAGGCTTCGCGTCTGCCGGAATCGATCAGCTTCACCAAGGGCTGTTACTTGGGGCAAGAAACGGTGGCCCGACTGGACGCACTGGGGCAGGTGCAGAAGCAATTGGTGGCGTGGTCGATCTCCGGTGCCGTCCCAGAGCCCGGCCAAAAGCTCTTCAGCGAAGATAAGGCCGTGGGTCGACTGACCAGCGTGGCAAAGCAGGCAGATGGCACTGTATTGGCAATCGGTTACGCGCGTCGCAGCCATTTCGACGCCGGAAGCGTTGCCACAGCAACCCTCGACGACGGAACGCCCATCACGGCAACCGTCATCGGCTAAGTTCATGAAAGCGATCACCCGCACTTCATTTATCAGCCAAACCACGGGTCCTGCGACTCACACCAACAGCACCCGACAGGCTTGCGCGTTGCGGCTCATCAACACCCCACAATCATCAGCCGCCTGGCGCCAGCCTGCGGGTGCTACGATTCACATCGACAGCGCTCGACACGCTCGCGCGTTGCGGCTCATCGACAACGTCGCACCAATACCGCCAACCGCTAACCGCTAACCGCCATCAAAGCTATATTACGCCCAGTCATCACCCACGCGCTTCCTCACGATTTGCTTTGCCGAATGGAAATCTCGCCCCAAGACTTCTCGGACTTGGTCGCTCGTGTTCGCGAGGGAGACGAAGAAGCGACCGCGACGCTGTGGGAGAACTATTTCCAGCAGTTAGTGCGGATTGCTGCGGGACGGTTGCCGGCGAACCTTCGGCGTTCGCGGGACGAGGAAGACATTGCGCTTTCGGCTTTTCACAGTTTCATTGCGGGGGTGAGGCGAGATCAGTTTCCCGACCTGAGTGGTCCCGACAACCTCTGGGGGTTGTTGATCACGTTGACCAGTCGCAAGGTGCACGCGCACTTGCGTCACCAGACCAGGCAGAAACGGGGCGGCGGAGTGGTTCGCGGCGAATCCGTGTTCTTGGACTCGGCCGGTGACGCTCGCGGAGAAGGCTTGGGGGGGATCACCGACGACGCGCAGTCCGCAGACATGAAGGCTGAGTTGGCCGAGGCGTGCGAAAGTCTGCTAGAGCAGTTAGCAGACGACCAACTCCGTCAGATCGCCGTCTTGAGGATGGATGGATTTCTGGTCGATGAAATCGCCGAGCAACTCGAGTTGAGCAAACGAGCCGTCGAGCGACGACTCCAGCTGATACGAAAGACTTGGTCGGAAGCTGCGGAAGAGTGAGCGGTCAGCGGTCAGTAGCAGGATTGTACCCGTCGCATATGAGCCGCTACGCGCCAGCGTGTCGGGTGGTGCGTTGGGTAGGACCCGCAGGCTGGCGCCAGGCGGCTGATGACTAGAGTGCCCGAGCGTGACTCCGAGACTCCAATTTTTTGCCCCTCAATCTTTTGTCAGTCCTCTTCCCTCTTCCATTTTTTGTCCCGATCATCTTTCTGTCTCACTCGCCCTCCGGCTTCCTTTCCAGCTCCACGTTCCATCCCACGGCTCGGTCGTCCACTTCACCGGTCAAGACGATTCGATAGCGATCGACGTCGGGGAGTGGTTGTGAGGGTGGCAGTTGCACGAAGGCACCGCGATTGACGACTCGAGAATCGGGGTGTTGTGCGGCCTGTAGAAAGCCAGGGTCGGTGGGAACCAGGCAGTGATCATCACTCCCCATGGCCCCCAGTTCGGTGATGTCATCGACACGAAAATTGCGATCATCATCGAATCGAGCTCGCCCCGGCTTGCCGTCTTTCCCGGCGACCAGCAGCACGACGGCGCTGGGATCAAACACCTCGACTCCAGCTTCGATTTCAGGCGGAAGTGATTTACCAAGGGACTCACCGGAGTCAGCCGTCAGCAACGCATGGAGAGACTGCCGGTCAGGAAGCCAGTCCACCGACGAGCTTTGGCTATCCGAAAGAGCCACCCCACGAGCGACCACACCCCCGATCACAGCCAGACAAACCGCAGCCAAAGCAGGTCGTCGCCCCATCACCCAACGCTCACGCCAGTCAGACTCACCACTCGCTGTTCACACGCCATGTCCACCATGGTCCACACGGAATCAGCTCCTTCACTACCGCCCAAGACCTACTCATCGGGATTGGTTCAATTGCGCTCATCGCGGTGCACGACCGATGCCTGACGGATCAAGCGCACAGAAGGATTCTCAACACGCACACTGATCCGAATGGACTCTGGAGCGTTCACGAACGGCGGTAACGTTTCCCGCTCGTTCCGATCGTCGACACCGAACTGATTATCATTGTCAATCCCGTCAGCACCAATGTCTCGCGCCGTTGTAATGGTTGTTCCTCCGGAAATGATCCCGGCAACGGGAGTTGGGGTTCCCCACCGTGTTCCGTAGTTACCTGAGGTGCGTCCCTGCTGAATCGCGTCAGTCTCGTAGGCCAACGTATACGTATCAAACGTTGGTTGCAGGAGATTGATTGTAGTCCCCGTAGTAACGAGTTTTCCCGAACGATAGAGCGACGTTTGGTAGGCCGTTCGCGAGTCGTTTGAAGTTAGCGCAACGCCCGAGAACGGAGTGATCAACAAAGAGTTGCCCGTTGCTCCTCCAAAAGTGTTCGTATCGTCCGCCCCACGGCGATCAACCTGGCGGGCCTGCCAACCACGAAGTGGCCCACCAGCGAGCACCGGGTACATCAAGTCAACATAACCGCCCAGCGAACGATTAATGTCCGCATCGATTGGTGTTGCCGCGTCCGACTCAATGGCATCCCGTGCCGCATCGAGGACCTGACGATACGCAGGATCATCCGGCCCAACGACCAGCGAGTTCCCTCCGTCCATCCATCCTGCAGGAGTCGGTGTGTCAGTTGGGTTCGCTTTGGGAGTTGTGCAAAAAAATGACACTCGCGGATCATAGACTTGGACGTTAAACCCGATGACGTTGGTCGTCAGAACATCTTCTCCCAGGCGGTCTGCTCCCCAGCCGTCGTTCACCAGATCTTGGTGTGATCGGTCTAGTCCAAGCACGAACTCCGGTCGCAAAA
>JBCCUO010000409.1:0-4604 GCA_039196805.1 Planctomycetota bacterium
AAGGCGTCCTCGCCCATGCGTGTCGTCTCGATGCGTCCGACACTCGCGGCGCTGTTGTTGACGATTGCCTTGAGTTTGCCGCTGCCGCTCTTGCTGTGGGCGATCAGCATGGCGATCCACCACGTCGCGATTGACCAGCCGTCATTGCTGCCCTTGGTTGAGGCTCTGCAGCTGGCCGCCGGCCTGTTGCTTCCCGTCGAACTGTTGCGTCAGGTGATCCGTTCCAACGGGTTGGCCACGGCACATTTTGGGTATCAAGATCGTACCTGGTCGCAGCTGCGGAAGGGATTGCGCGTGTTGATCGATTTGGGAACGCCATTGGTTTTGCTGTGGCGGTTGTCTCAGAGCCCCGGCAATTCGCAGGCGGACAGCTCGCTGGGACGCGTGACGTTCACGCTGGGCATGTTGGTTCTGTCCTATGTGGTTTGGCGAGCCCTCGATTTAAGCGGAGGGCTTTTTTCCGGTCGATTGGAACGACGCCCGGAAGGCTGGCTGGCGCGGTTGCGGTTCGGTTGGGTCGCGGCGTTGGTTTCGATTCCGCTGGTGCTGGCCCTGCTTTCGTTGCTGGGTTATTCGCACGCCGCGATCGCGTTGTTGGGATGCATGAATGGCAGTCTGTGGCTGGGACTTGGTTTGTTGGTCAGCTGGGGAGTGTCTCAGCGGTGGTTGTTGACACAGCGCCGGCGGTTGGCGATCGCAAAGCGGGCAGAACGCGAGCAGGAAGCGGACGCGGCGGCGATGGGCTTCGTGGAACGGCCGGACGACGATGCCTTGGAGGTGTCCAAGGTCAACGAGCAGACGGTTCGGTTGTTCGCGGCGATGTTCGCGGTCTTGGGGCTGGTTGGCCTGGCCGTGATTTGGACCGATGTGTTGCCCTTGGTCGAATTGCTGGATCGAATTGACTTGTGGACGATCGGTGTCGGCGAGGACGCCCGAGCGATCACGCTGGCGAATCTACTAAAGGCGTTGCCGATCGTGGTGCTGACCGCGATCGCCGTTCGCAACTTGCCTGGGCTGCTGGAGGTGGTCTTCCTGGAACGACTGCCACTTCAACGAGCAGCCCGGTACGCGATCACGTCGTTGACCACCTATGGGTTGGCGGCAATCGGCGTGGTTTGGGGAGCGACGACGCTGGGCCTGAGATGGGAGAGCATCCAGTGGTTGGTGGCAGCCTTGGGCGTGGGCTTGGGATTCGGTCTGCAGGAGATTTTCGCGAACTTCGTCAGTGGATTGATCCTGCTGTTTGAGCAACCAATTCGCGTCGGGGATGTTGTCACGCTGGGTGACACGACGGGCGTTGTTTCGCGGATTCGGATCCGCGCAACGACCGTGACGAACTGGGACCGCCAAGAGTTGGTGATTCCCAACAAGGACTTGATCACGGATCGACTGATCAACTGGACTCTAACCGACAGCACGAATCGGATCGTGATCAAGGTCGGCATCGGATATGGCTGTAACCCGCAGCAAGCGTGCGATCTGCTGCGAGAGATCTGCGAAGAACACGAGAACGTGGCCAATGATCCGTCTCCCCTGGTAACGTTCGAAGGTTTCGGGGATTCGACGTTGGACCTGGTGGTGCGATGTTTTCTGAAGACACTGGACGTTCGAATGGGGACCATCCACGCGCTTCACACCACGATCAACGAACGTTTCAACGAAGCCGGCATTGAGATCGCGTTCCCGCAGCGAGACCTGCATCTCCGTTCGGTACCCAAGCAGTTGTTGGGCGGCGGTGAACGAGAAGCGGCCTAGACGGTTTTGCAGGGGGATGACTTCCGGAAGACTTGCAGTCGGGCCATGACCGCTTTCATCATTTGCCCGTACTTTACTGGATGGTGCCGGAGTGACACTCGACCGGGCCGCCAACCGTTTGGAGTCGCAGCGCGCCGGTGTCGCTGATCCCCTGGCAGACGCCGTGAACGACTTCGGTATTCTGCTGGCAGCGGACGTTGGTTCCGGTCAGTCGGCATCGAGATCGAAACCGGTTCGCTAAGCCGTGATCCGATTGTCGGCTCTCACTCACAACTTCCAACACCGCACGGACGACCGGTGCAAGCACTTGGTAGCGATCGACGCAGCGGCGTGTCGCCGTGCTGAGATCACTGACGGGATAGTCTTCGGGTAAATGGCTGGCATCGGGTGACGTTGCCACGTTGATCCCGATCCCGATGAGTGCCACACCTCGGGTGCGTGGAGTGGTTTCGCAGAGGATTCCAGCGACCTTGCCCCCAGCCACGTAGACATCGTTGGGCCACTTCAGCGAACACCGCAGCGGAGCCCACTCGAATTCGATCGCCTGGGCAATGCCGATGCCAACCGCCAGCGGCAGAGGGAACGGGACAACGTCAGCGTGATTGCTGAGCTCGATCGCCAGCGTGAAGGTCAACGTCCCGTGATCACTGAGCCATGTTCGACCGTGGCGACCGCGGCCGGAGCGCTGCTGATCGGCGATGTACAGCTTGGGAAGTTTGTGGGTGGGCGAATCGTCGTCGGCAGCGTCCGAATTGGTTGACTGCGTTTGCTGGCAATACTGTGCCGAGCCGATCAACCCATCTTGGAGGAGTTGTTGGACCGACCTGAGACCTTCGGGGTCAACTTGCCCTTCGGTGTGGATAGACATCGATCAGAACGCCACCAACATCGACAGGGCAAATGCGGCCAACAGAATCAAGATGACCAGCTTGGCCCGCGGCGAAAGAGAGTTGCTACCCGCTCCGGTCCCGAACTCGTCCTCGATGAAGGAATCGTAATCAAAGTCGTCGTCGGCCGCGAGCGATTCGTCTTCTTCCTGCCAGCCGTCCTGGTCGCTGCTGCCGCAGTGCTTGCAGAAGGTGGCCTTGGCGGGAAGGTCGGCTCCGCAATGGGAGCATGAAAAACGGTCAGGCACTTGCGTCGCTCAGGTTGGGGTCGACGTGGACTCGATCGCTGCCGGCGATTCGGCTTGCCGGACGGCCCTGATACGCGGCAAGCCGATACCACTTGGCGTTGCCGGAACATGTCGAATGAACGGACAAGACAAAATCCGTCCCCTGCAATGGGCAGCTTCGGGGCCGGCGATTAAGTTATCGCCCACTATGACTGATCTATTTGATTTATCGAATGATGTGGCGGTTGTCATCGGCGGCACCGGCGAGTTAGGTGGTCACATGGCTGAAGCCCTCGGTGGTGCCGGGGCCAAGGTGGCCGTGGTTGGCCGGAGTGCCGAGCGGGGTGAGGCACGGGCCGCAAAGATCGTCGCCGGTGGAGGAGAAGCCAAGTTTTTCGCGGCCGACGGTCTGAGTGGAGAGTCGCTTAGCGCGGCCCGACAAGCGATCACCGATTGGGCAGGTGTTCCAACGGTGTTGGTGAACGCCGCGGGAGGAAACCGACCCGAAGCGACGATCCCTCCGGGCGGCGACTTTTGCAAGCTTCCGCTGGACGCCTGGCGTGACGTCTTCGATTTGAACTTGGTGGGCGGCGCGCTGCTGCCTAGCCAAGTCTTCGGTCAAGCGATGTTGGATGCCGGCGTTGGCAGCATCATCAACATCGCGTCGATGTCCGGCATCATCCCGTTGTCACGCGTCGTCGCCTACAGTGCCGCCAAGTCGGCGGTCATCAACTTAACGCTTTGGCTGGCCCGCGAATGGGCCACGACGGGTGTCCGCGTCAACGCCATCAGTCCCGGGTTCTTCCCGGCTGAACAAAACCGCAAGCTGCTGTTCAATGACGATGGCAGCTACACCGAGCGCGGTGGCCAGATCATCGGTCACACGCCGATGGCTCGATTCGGGAAACCCGAAGAACTGGCGGGCGTGGCGATTTGGTTGGCCAGCCGCGGCGCGTCGTCGTTTGTCACGGGACAGAACATTGCCGTCGACGGCGGATTCGCCTCGGTCACCATCTGATCTGTCGATTCAACTTCCCTTCCCTCTTCCAACTTCATTGATATGACTGCTTTACAAGTCCCCACGAAAGGAAAAGCACTAGATTTTGTTGCGCTCGGAGCGCTGGTGCATCGCTTGGATCCTGGCGTGATTCCCTTCCGCACTGCGTCGTCGTTTGACGTTCACGTATCGGGCGGTGAGTACAACTGTGCAGCCAACTTGGCGTCGTGCTTTGGACAGCAAACCGGCGTGGCCACGGCGATGGTCGACAACGGGATTGGTGAACTGATCCAACGGCAAGTCCGCGCGATGGGCGTCAAGCCTTTCTACAAGCACTTTCAGCACGATGGCGTACGCGGCCCCAACATGGCCACCGTCTACAGTGACCGCGGCCAAGGCGTGCGGGCCCCCGTCGTGTTCTATAACCGCGCGAACGAGGCGGGCGCGATGCTGAAGCCCGGCGATTTTGACTGGAAGCAGGTTTTCGCCGGTGGATGCCGATGGTTTCACAGCGGCGGTATCTTCGCCGCCCTGAGCGAAACGACCGCCGAAGTGGTGATCGAAGGGATGAAGGCCGCAGGCGAGGCGGGCGCGATCCGATCGTTTGACCTGAACTATCGAGCCAAATTGTGGGACACGATCGGCGGCTTGGAAAAAGGCCAAGAGATGATCAGCAAGATCGTTGAGCACGTCGATGTGTTGATTGGAAATGAAGAAGACCTGCAAAAAGGCTTGGGC
>JBCCUO010000410.1:0-4604 GCA_039196805.1 Planctomycetota bacterium
GCGGCAACACCGTTTCCATCGACTCCCCGCCAATGCCCCCAGTTGTCTGCCAAAGCTTGGCTTACCGTCGTGACGGCGAAAACGACCAGCAGCGTTCCCAAAAAACGAATCGTGATCATGGCTTGCTCGTGTGGATGAATCGTGGTCAGTGGAGCCCCGAGTGTACCCGAAGGTCAGTCCCATTCACCCAGCTGTTCTCGCAATCGCTTGGCGACTCGCGACTTGGCCTGACGGACGGCCGCAGGGGTCAAGCCGAGTTCTTGGGCCACATGCGTCGCACTCTGTCCATCAATGGCCGTTCGGATGAAGGCCGCCCAGTTTTCGGAGCTGACTTTGGACCGGACCAAGTCGGCCGCGCGACGAATCAACGCAACACGCTGACCCGGCAACGTTGCCTCCGATTCATCGGGCGGAAGCTGACACGAAGGACCGCCATCCCCAGCCAGGTTGGCAAGTCGACCCGCCGCCGTACTGCCCCCGCAGGCCACAACCATCCTTTCCCTCCGGCGCCAGAACTGGGCAACCTGCCGGCGCGTGATCCCGTAGAGCCATCCTCGAAACTGGTCGGACGGACCGCGGTAGCGAAACTGATTGATCGACTCACTGACCGCCAGCATGGTGTCCTGAACCACGTCCACCGCCATGTCGCGAGGCACATTGGCTCGCTGGACCCAAGCGTAGACGAGCGGCCCGTACAGATCGATCAACTCGGACCAACTCTCCGGGTCGCGTTGCCGAAGCCCATCCAGAAGGCTGAGCCGCGTGGTTTCGAGTTCAGGTATCATCGGCAGTGGTTCAACCAGGGCGCATTGGGAGGCAACCGCACCAGTGTAGCCGGTCAGGTCAGCCAGTCTGTCACACCGGCGCAATGAACTGGTGTGTCGCCCATCGGTTGTGGTCGACGATCACCCGCTGGTCCTTTGGAAACCGCCATGAACGCCATTGTGTCGACGTGTCCGTCCGCATCCGAGCTAAAAGCCTGCGCGAGCGGCAAGCTCGGGGATTCAGAAATTGATCGGATCACGCAGCACCTGGAAACCTGCGGGGGATGCGCGCAGCAATTCGACCAATCAGCTCTAGACGACCAGTCGCTGATTCGCACCAGTCTGACCACGGACGATACAGGGGACACGCCGGCCTTGGATGAGGAATACGAGTCCTTGGCGGAGCGGTTGAAACGCGACCTGAAAGACGCCGTCCCGCAGCGAGGTCGGCTTGGTGAGTACGATTTGCTTGCTCCCATTGGACGTGGCGGGATGGGCGTCGTGTACCGTGCCCGCCATCGCAAGCTGGGAAAGACCGTTGCCGTCAAGTTGCTGCCCGGTTGGCGACCATCCGACGGCTTGGCTCGCGCCCGTTTCGAACGTGAGATGCGGGCCGTCGGTGGGCTGAAGCATCCCGCGATCGTGCAAGCCACCGACGCGGGTGAGGTCGACGGCATCCCCTACCTGGTGATGGAGTTGGTGCCGGGCATCGACCTCCGGCAACTGCTGGCGCGCGTTGGCCCGCTTCCCGTTTCCGCAGCTTGCCAGATCGTGTCGCGGGCCGCCGACGCACTGCACCACGCTCACCAACAGGGACTGGTCCATCGTGACGTGAAGCCATCCAACCTGATGCTGTCGCCCGATGGACACGTGTCGCTGCTGGACCTGTCACTGGCTCGTGCCGTCTCCGGTGTTCCCGGTGGTACATCACTCACGGGTGAAGGGTCACCCGTCGGCACACTTGACTTCTTGCCGCCGGAGCAACTCCGACGCGAGTGCCCACCCACGGTCGCGACCGACGTCTTCTCGCTTGGCGCAACGTTGTACCAATTGGTGACCGGACGAGTGGTGGGCCCATCTGATCCCCAGCAACGGCTCAGCATGCTGGCCAGGGTGGGACGACGGGCAGCGGGCGACGAAATCGACCTGTCGGACATTCCTGATGAACTCGTTGACGTGCTCAGCGAGCTGCTTCATGACCAGCCCGAACAACGCCCATCATCGGCCGATGAGGTCTGCCAGCTCCTGAGTCCCTTCGCCGACGGGGCTGACTTGGCCAGTCTCTACGCGGCGGCGGAACCGAGCCTCCATCGATTGCCATCGCCCGTGGATTCATCTCTTGGAGACACGCGGCCGGTCACCGCCGAAGCGTCACCACCGCGTCGCGGGCACATCGTGCGGGCAGGGGTTGCGGCCGGCTTCCTCGGTCTCATCGCGGCGATCACGACGCTGGTGCTGCAAACCCAGCAAGGCTCGATCGTGATTGAGTCGCAAGCGGGCGCGGTGCAAGTCGAATTGCTGAAGGACGGCAAGGTGTACCGCGAGCTGACCGTTGAAGCGGGCACCGACGCCACGAAAGTCTGGGCGGGCACGTACGCCATCCGTGTCACCGGAGGAAGCGATCTGACGATCACGCCGAACTTGGTCACGGTCAAAAAAGGTGCCACCGAGTTAGCGACGATTCGGCGCCAGAACTCTGTGGAAAATCCAAGCGTGAGTCCGCCATCTGCAACGCCCGACATGTTGGCGGTAGAGCCAACGGACGTAGAACCAACGTACGACGGGAAACCGTTTAGTGAATGGCTGACCATTCTTAAGCGAGACCGATCCGCGAAGACGGCTGTTGAAGCCGCTCAGGCGACTCTGGCGACTGCCACATCCCAAACGATTGGTCAGGTGATTGAGGCGATCAGACCCCGTATCGAATCCGCGCCGTGGGAACGGGACCTGATTCAAGATCCGATCATTCAAACGTTCAATGTCGCGGTCACGCAACAACAATCAAGCTCGATGGCCCGCTCGGTCGTTAACGAATTGCCGACCATCAGTGCTGGTAGCGAACCGAGTCTGCAAAAATGGGCGGCCAGTCTCGCAGATGCTCTGATGCAACGCGATGATTCGAAATCGTTGGCAGAACCACTTGCGGAACGGCTCGGTAAGCCACTCGAAGACGTCCGATCGTCTTCCTCCGATCCTTGGGCAAGGTTCCTTTCGCACCGTGCCCTCCACGCCATCGCGAGCGTCCAAGGCAAACTATCGGATTTTGACTTTGTGATTCAGAATGAGCCAAGCAGAGCGAACCGAATTCTTGCGGCCAAGCTGTACACAAGGATGTTACCCAAATCGGCTCACAGAACGGGCATCGATCAGGCATTGATCGCCGGACTCAAGCAAGTCGCGCAAGACCCTGGCGCAAGCCACGACGAGTTGATCGCAACGGGCATGCTATTTCGCGAACTCGCCCTGGTGACCACGCTGGACGAAGATCAGCTAGCCGACACAGCTGCCGAGATGCTGACGCTGCTTGGTAACCGAGGTAACGGAGACGCTACCAGCCTGATGCTGTCGGTCCTTCTGGACGGTGGCTGGAATCGACCATCGATCATCAAGGCACTACGAACGGAATACAAACGCCGATGCGATCAATTGCAGACCATCGATTCGGCCACCTTGCGTCGAGGGATCGATAGTTCACGTCATTTGGGCCCCCAGGCGAAGGTTGGTCTTCCCTTGCATGTGGCCGAGGTCGCGTTGCAGCTAACAGGGCGAGCGGATCCGCTGCAGGACTCCGCTCCTCCGGCCAACGCAAACGTGAGTGGGTCCCGCACGAAATCATATCAATTTGCGCATTCACCCGTATGGTATGGAAGGGAAATGGGCAGCGCCGCGCTATCGAGCCAATTCGAGTTGAGTGGCCCTCTTTGGGAGGTCTACGCAGAAAGCTATCAGCGTCGACCTGGACGGGCGGCCGCGACTCGGCGAGTTGATGCCTTCGACCTGGATGACACCTTGGAAGCATGGCCAATCCTCCGAGCAGCCATGCTTGATCGGGCGGCAGAGGGCGATCAAGCGATGCGGAGAAGACTGCTTGTCGCGATGGCAAGCTGCCACGGGCGCATTGCGATACAAGGAAGGTGGAACACCAGGGATCCGCTCGGTAGCAGTATGGGGGTGAGTACGGAACACTTACTTACCGTTCCGCCAGCCTGCTACGACCCGTTCGTGGAAATGTTGAGCGCGAAGGACACTGTCGACAGGGTGCTGGCCATCAACGTGATTTCGCTTGCCGACATCGAGGAGCCTGAAGAGTTCCAAGAAACGTTGAAAGAGATCGCCGAATCCGCTGACGTGCATTGGTTGCCCGCCATTCGCACCGTTGATCTGGTCCATGGTAGCAGCCACCTGGCAACGATCGACCGACGGACCTTGAAGGAAGGACAGTTGCAAGATGTGGTCTTTGGTCTGCCAACCAATTCACTTCCCGACGACGAACTCGGCCCCCTGCTTTACGATCTGCTGCGTCGGCCAATCGAAAATAAGCATCGCGTTGCCTTGGGAAAGCACACAGACAACCGGGGAGCCACAAAGGGTGGCGTCCAGATCGACGGCGTGTACAGCAGCTACTTGGCAAACTACCTGACACGCTACAAACGCCAAGCGATCCTGGATTACGAACCGTTGCAGAAACTCATCCGCGAAAGCTTTGACGATCCTAAGCGTCGCGTCGAAGATTGGATGGTGCCCGAATCCTTTGTGCCCTGGGAGGTGATGTACGCGATCGTCGACTTCAATGAAGCAGTGCCACCGCAAACGCGTCTCGTCGACATGCTTTTTCGTGCC
>JBCCUO010000411.1:0-4593 GCA_039196805.1 Planctomycetota bacterium
AAGTGCTCCAGGGGAATTGCATCGGGGTTGCGAATCGCTCGCGCCAATTCGAACGCCGTCAGTTGCTCCAGCGACAGCAGGCTGTCGATGTTGAAATGACGCTGATAATCAAACGTGCTGAGGTCGTTGAACGCCGGGGCGTAGACTCGAGCGATTGATCGGCGAGCCCCCAACGCCTTTGCCATGCTGGCGCCGACGATGTTGACTTCGTCCACTCCGGTGACTGCCAAACAGATGTCAGCGCTCAGGACGTCCGCTTGAAACAAAACCGTGCTCTGCGCCGCGGACCCTTCGATCGCACGGACATCGAGCTCGCTATTGATGCGGCGAACGTTCTCGGGATCGTTGTCGATCACGGTCACGCTGTGGCGACGTCGACAAAGCATGTCGGCGACCCAGCGACCCACTGTCCCACCGCCCAGCGTCAGGACCCGCATGTCAAACCATCCAGCCGATGGCGTACAGCACCGCAAAGATGATCGCCATGAAACCGGTGATCCACCGCGCCGTCGCGAATGCATGCCAGAGAACTTTGGAAAACTCTTCATGCCGTGTCGCGCCGAATACCAGTGCGATCGCAATGATCAGCGGCACGTAGTACAGCAAGTAGGTGGGTGAAATCGACAGCATCAGGTGGACTCGATGAAGACGGCAAGGGAAGGCGGATCGGTGCACATCGGCGCAGCTGTCAGTCCGGGGGATCCTTTCCGCCTGACGAATCGGTGTCCTGGTTGCCCTTCTTGTTTTTGCGGCCGCTGATGGGGACGGACAACGGTCCGGCGTAGGCGTCGTAGATGACCAGAATATTTAGTAGTCCCGCGATCATCGTGTACCACGTGCCCATTTCGTAGCCGGCACCGCGGCGTGCGTACCAAGCAGAAACCTGGTCGGTGACTTTCTCCTCCACCGGGCGAGCGGGCGGCGACATGAATCCGCCCAACCAAGGTCGGAAGTCGGCCGGGGTCTTTCCGTCGCGGTCGATCGCGCGACGCATTCGCTCACTTTGAATCAGCGCTGGCATCGCCGCAGCGCCGACGCCTGCCTGCAAGAAGTAATGCCATCGCTTGTCGCCCGGTTGCCACGACGCATAGACCACGTGACCGCCGCCGAGCGAAAAACCGATCATCCACGTCAGCAGGATGCAGACCACATACAAGCTGCCCTTGGCATGGCGACCTTGGTAAAAATGTCCCGCTCCGGGAACCAGCCAAGCCAAAAAAGCGGCCAGATACCGATTGCGAAGGTTGATCTGCGTTCCCTCGACCTCGATCACCGTATCGACAGAACCGCCAGGTTGAGATGAAGTCGTGGGAACGCGGGTGGGTTTGGATTTGGCCACGGCTCTGACGAATTCGGGAAAAGGGCAGGGGCAAGGGGGAAATCAGTTGACCGCCGAGCGACTGACCGGACGAGTCACCATTGTGAGGAAAAGCGGGCATCGTCGATAGCCGGACTTCTCTTGACCTTCGTCAGCGCCGTGTCGTAAACGCAACCAGCCAACTGAAATTTCCCGCCGATCGCTTCACCGGCTAACTCCGACGCCTGTCCGAGAGGCCTCCTGGAGTGACCAAGCGACCCACTATCGTTCCCGACGCAATAAAATGGTTCCCAAAACACCTTTCGCTGTTCTTATTGGCATCTTGGCATTTGCCGGCTGCGGTGGAGGCGACGTCGCCCAAGACGCCTCCGAGCCGTCCCTCAGCACCGTCACGGCTGCCAAGAACGCGGCCCCGGTGATCACCGAGATGCCCGAAGATGTCGTCAGCCAATTCCTGGATCAGATCCGACGAGGTGGTGAGAACTCGGTCGCGACCCAGTTTCTGACTGCCAAGGCCCAGTCGGAGCTGAAGTTGATCGGTCGAGACATCACCCAGATTGGGTCTCCCGAAGTTCGCTACAGCGTGACTCGATCCCAGACCGTTCCTGGCGATCCGAAATCGGCTCTGGTCCACTCGGTCTGGTCGGCTCCCGACCAAGCCGACACGCAAGTCGTCTGGGCGGTCGAGCAGGAAGCCGGGCACTGGCGGATTTCCGGTTTGGCGATGGCTGAAGATGCTGAGAGTGATCCGGTGATCATCGACTTTGAAAACGGTCCGATGATGGCTCGATTGCTGAGCGCCGAAGAGGCCGCGCAGTCGATTCAGCGATAAGTGCAACCGGCCGACCGTCTTTGACCAAAGCAGCCCGCCTTCTCCGTAGGCGAGGCTTGAAGTCGTCGAATGCTCGGTAGCGGAACTCGCGGAGAGTTTCGGCGCTTCGCCGGCAACATCGGTGCTCGCGTTTCCGGCGCTGGTTACGATTTCGATTTCGAGCACGAACACCGCCGCTGCGCGGTTGAGCACCGCATCGCTGAGCACGAGCGCAGCGGATACCCCTCTGTGGGTGAGGGGTGCGTCAAATTCCCCCTCTCTTGCCCATATTTTCTGATATCCCGTCTTCAAAAGGTCTTGGCATCCGATTGACACTCGGTTCCAGCTCGCTAACGTAGCGACGAACTTACGTGATCGGCAAAGGCGACGCATATTGCCTGGATTGGCTAATCACGCAATTCAAAGCACGCTCGGCACGGTGTCAAGCGTGATTGAATGGCGGCCCCGAGGGATGCTGGGCCTTTTGTCCAATGTGCGAAATCGGATCGCACCGAACACTCCGAAAGGGAGAATTCGATGACTCGAAAATCCGTGCGTGTTGTCGCGGCTTTCGCACTGATGATTGGTGCGTCGCTGTTGATGGCCCCTGTTGCTGACGCTGGCTGTGGTGGTGGTTTGTTTGCCAAGTTGCACGCCAAGAAGGCTTGCGGCGGTGGATTGCTGGCCAACCTGCACGCCAAGAAATCTTGCGGTGGCGGCCTGTTGGCAAAGTTGCATGCAGCCAAGTGCGCTGCTCCCGCACCTAGCTGCGGTGGTGGTGGACTGTTTTCCAAGCTGCATGCCCGCAAGGCATGTGGTGGCGGCTTGCTGGCCAAGCTGAAGGACCACTTCGCTTCGAAGTGCTGCGAGCCTGCTCCGGAACCATGCTGCGAGCCCGCACCAGAGCCTTGCTGTGAACCTGCCCCGGAACCATGCTGCGAACCAGCACCGGCTCCAGAGCCATGCTGCGAGCCTGCACCGGAACCGTGCTGCGAGCCCGCACCAGAGCCCTGCTGCGAGCCAGCTCCTGCTCCGGAACCATGTTGTGCACCCGAGCCCGCTCCTTGCTGCGAAGCTCCTGCACCCGCACCAGCTCCTTGCTGTGGCGAAGCTGCTGCACCGATGGTGATGGAATCGGCTCCAATGACTTCAGGCTTCGACCTGGCTCCGGGCGAAACCGTCGTCCCTGGCAGCGTTCAAACGGTCGGTCCTGCCGCTGCTGAGGAAGCTTCCAGCAGCAGTGATGCTGAAGAAGCTGCCCCGCCAGCTCCGACGCCAGACGCCAACACCGACGTCTGAGTCGATTGACTTCACCCAACGATTCGCGAAAAGGCGGACTGGTCCATCCAGTTCGCCTTTTCTTTTTGCGCCGTTGGCCAACCGCCATGCGTGCGTCCTACCGCAATTCTATCGTTGTGCTCGTGGTCATCAGTCGCGCAGCGACGGTGCTTGTGCTCGTCATCGAAACGATGCTGGATTTGCTGCTAGCCCACCCTGATTACCGGCGTGCTTGGGGCGTCTTCAATTACCGGGCGACGACGTGCGCGATCAAGGGCTGCCCCGGACCGCCGCCTCGTGAGCTACAGAGTTCTCGGGCCAGTCGCTAACAGCCAACAGCCAATCGCTTCGTGTTCGCGCTGACCGCTGACCGCTAAGACTCTGTCTTGCCCAGCAGCTGGCGATTGACGGCTTCGATCGGGATCGGGATCCCTCGCAGCGTTCCTTCCAGAACCAGGTTGCCGTCAACGACGCCTTGGAATTTGGCCACGATCATCCGGCCCCGGCGCGCTTTCTCCAGCAACACCATGACGATCAGACGATCGCCTGGCGTGACGACGCCTCGGAAGCGGACTTCATCGACACCGCCAAAACCGACCATCGCTGCGCCCAACAAGTCGTGCTTTTGCGTGAAGTAGCTGGAGAGCTGGGCGACCGCTTCCAACATGATGACGCCTGGCATCAGCGGCATGCCTGGCATGTGACCCCGCACCCAAAACTCGTCTTCGGTGATCTCTTTGAATGCGGCACAAGCGTGTCGGTCCAGGTCCTCGTAGAGGATCGCCGTCAGCTGTTCCATTTCGTGTCGCTGTGGATTCAGCGACCGAATCTCTTCGATGTCTGCGATTGGCTTGTCCGGATCCAGCAACGACGGATCGATGATGAATTCGGTCCTGGCCATGTAGCAGCTCGCGAAGCTCCGGGGAAAAGCGCGATGTCAACGGGACATCAAAGAGAAGAAAAGAGAGACAAACCGAATCAGGTTTTGATCTTCTTGCGTTTTGCCTTGCGAGCCTTGGCACTGGCAGGACGACGCCCGTGGTTTGCTTTCTTTAGTTTGTGTTGTGGCTTGGCCATGAGGATCTCAATGGGGTGTTTTGGTCGATCGAACGATCATCGCGATCGGCCCGCTTGCAAATGCTGGAGGTCTGCTCCGTCGAAGATCGTCAAACTACCAGAAATCAGC
>JBCCUO010000412.1:0-4593 GCA_039196805.1 Planctomycetota bacterium
GTGACGCCGAAGAGCTGATGAAGTCGGGGGGCATCGATCTTCAAGCCAAGCTGCAGGTGGCCGCATGGATCGGCTTTGGTCTGCTGGCGCTACGCTGCGTGATGCGCCGCCGTGCCGACTTAAATCTGTTGCTCCATGCTCCGCTGGCTTGGTTCGTGTTCTACGCCGCCACGACGGTATTGAGCAGTGTGTACTCGATCTCGCCTCCGCTGACGTTGTTCCGCAGTGGTCAGGGTGTGATCGCGATCTTGCTGGTGGTCTCGCTGCGCGATGGATTGAACCGGCTTCATGTCTTCATCGCGATGTACTTGGTGGGGAACTGGATCTTCTTTTTGATGGCCAATACGGGACTGGATTTTGGGCAGGCTTGGATACGCGGACCGGACAACGATTACATGATCTTCGGGTCTCACTCCGGTCGGACGTGGCGATTGGCGACGCCACTGGGCCACCCCAGTCAGATTTCGATAGTGGGTGCGGCCGGTGCTGCCGGTCTGCTGGCCAAGACGACGCGCCGAAATTTGCGTCGGCACCTCCCGTTGATCCTATTCTGTGCCGTGACCGTTTTGCTGACCATTAGCCGCACGGCGATCGCTGGGATGGTCGTTGGATGCCTGATCGTGCTGGCCGCGCGGCGACGATTGGTCCCGGTGATGCTGATCGGCGGAATGTTGATCCCGTTGATGGTGTTGATTCCGTCGATCAGTGAATCCTTGGTCAAGTATGGAATGCGCGGGCAATCGTCGGAGGAGTTTCAGAGTTTGACCGGGCGATCGACCATCTACCAACAAGGACTGCAGCGGGCTGGCGACGCCCTGCCACTCGGTGAGGGCTTTTGCGCGGGGCGAGTCAGGATGATTGTTGCGAAGGAAGCTGGCAGTTCCATCGTCCACTCGCATAATCTGTTCATCGAGTCCGCGGTCGGAATGGGCGTGCTGGGAATCGTTGGTGCGGCGCTGGTTCTGATTACTCTAGCGGTGTCGTTGTGCCGTGTGATTCGGATTCCACCCAACGAAACAGGCATTTCGCCCGGTTGGGAGCCAGTGGCGATGGCCGTTCCGCTGCTAGCGTTTTGCACGCTGGACAGGGGATTTGCCAGTCCGGCCGCTCCGTTCCTTATCCTATTCATTGCCCTGTTGGCGCTCACAGCACGGTTGCTGCGTGATCACCATCAGCAGACCATACCCTTTCGACCGTCGCATGCACGCTAGAGTTTTCGCCAATCATGTCTGCTGAATCTCGACCCGATGTCTCCGTTCTGATGAGCGTCCACAACGGGATGCCGTATCTCGTGGAGGCCACCGAATCGATCTTGGCTCAGGGTCTGCGGTCTTGGCAATTCGTGATCGTCAATGATGGCTCGACGGATACTTCGGTGGATTATCTGGACGGACTGACCGATGGCCGAGTTCAGATTGTCCATCAAGAGCAGAGAGGACTCGCCGCCGCGCTCAACCACGGCATTCAGCATTGCCGGTCCGATTTGATTGCTCGATTAGATAGCGATGACGTTTCGCTGCCCAGTCGGCTGGAGAAGCAAGTTGCCTACATGCGCGAACATCCCCAAGTTGGCCTGCTGGGGACTCAGTTCAGCCGCCTCGGCGACTCGCGAGCCGGATTCCCCTCCAAGTTGCCCTCTCAGCATCGTGAGATCATGGACGCGCTGATGGCGGGCAGACACGCTATGTGCCACCCCACCATCATTTGTCGAAAACACTTGCTTGAGTCGGTGGGCGGTTATTGGGAACACCCGATCGCCCAGGACTGGGATGTGTACTTGAAGATGGGCGAGGTGTCTGAGTTGGCCAACTTGGACGAGGTCTTATTGCACTATCGCATCCACAGCAGCAGCTTGAACGGACGCAAATTGGCTGCCATCCGGCACCATCAACGCTACGCGGCGGAACTTGCCCGCAGGCGGCAGACCGGAGCACCCGCGATCGATTTGGCGGATTACTCGCAGATGGAAGAGCAGAACTCTTGGGCTTGGCGGCTGCGCGAACGACTGAACGAACAAGCGATGAATCGTTATCGAAGCGCGTTGACGAACATACTGGGAAACAAGCCGTTGTTGGGTTACACGCAACTGGGTATCGCCGCAACGATCTCGCCATCGCTGACCCGGCAGCGAATTCAGCGTATCTTGGAGTTTCGCAGAGCAGATCGGGCCGCGACGCCGGAGACATCGGATCGGTCGACCGCGATGGGGAAGCGTGCATGATCGCGAACACGTTCATCATCGGCGCCATGAAGTCGGCGACGACTGGTTTGTGCGACATTCTTGCTCATCATCCTGATGCGTTCATCTGTTGTCCCAAGGAACCAGACTTCTTCAGCCGCGATGAGGAGTATGCAAAAGGGATCGGCTGGTACGAGACTCTGTTTCGAGCCTCCCGAGGGTGCCAAGTGGTTGGTGATGGCAGTACCAGTTACGCCAAGCAATGGCAGTACCCCAGCTGTGCGGAGCGGATGGCCAAGCACGCTCCGGATGCCAAGTTGATCTACATGGCACGCAATCCAATCAAGCGAATCCAATCGCACTGGTCGCACGAAGTCTTGAAGGGTCGCACCTCGCTGAGCTTGCAGGCGTTTGTGCGAAATCATCCTGAGGCGATCGACATCAGCTGCTATTGGAAACAGATCGATCGTTACCGGGATCACTTTCCTGACCAGCAGATCTTCGTTGTCTTTTTTGAAGACTACTGCCAAGCAACTCAGTTGCAATTTGACCGCTGTTGCGATTTTCTAGGTCTGTCCCGTCTGCGTGTGGACTTGATTGAGATCGACCGCAACACGACTTCGCAACGCAGAAAGGACGTCGCGCCGATTCGCATGCTTCGCAGATACCGTTGGTTTGATGCCCGGTTCGAGCAGATAAAGCAGGCGACGCCGAGAGGAGTTCGCGGCATCATGAAGACGGTCTTGAAGAGTCGACATGGGGGCTCCAGGCCCCAGTGGGATCAGCCAACACTGCAGTGGGTGCAAGACCAGCTCTTTGAAGACAACCAGCGGTTCCTCAAACATTTTGGAAAGCCGGCAAACTACTGGCAATCCGTCTCGGCCCAGGAGGCCGGCGTCTAGGGCCCTGGGTTCGGTTTGCGCCAAGGAATCGTTCGGACACGAGGAATTTGCGTCTGTATCCCTGATCGTCGTGTGCGAACGCATCTCGCCTTCATTCTTGCCATGCCCACCCGACCCAATGTCGAAGAACAAGCTTCGCGGCAGGAAATTCGCCGTGAGCGATCATCCTGGCGTTGGCTTGCGATCGCAATGATTGTTGGGCTGGTTCTTCGCGTCGGCCTGCTGGACAAGCAGAGCTTGAACATGGACGAAGTCTTTGAACTGAATATCTCGGACCAGAGTTGGACGACGATCATTCACCGACCCAACTCATTTCCGCCGCTGTTTTCGATGGTACTGAAGTCCGTGCGGCAGGCGACAGGTGGCCTGCTTGCGGGACGCTGGGTTTCGGTTGGCATGGGGGTCGCAACGATCGGCCTTGTCTACTTGCTGGCCAAAGAGTGGTACGGTCGACGCACGGGAGTAATCGCGGCGATCCTGGTCGCGGTGTCGCCGCTGTACGTGTATTACTCGCAACTGGGACGCGCGTACGCGATGTACGCTGCCGCAACGGTGCTGACGATGTGGCTGTTCGAGCGTGCTTGCAAGCGACAGCATCAACGCGATTGGGTTTTCTTTGCGATCAGCAGCGTCTTCGGAATGTACGTGCACTATTACTTTGTCGTACTTCTGACGTTGCTACTCACTTTGGCAGTGACGGAGAGACGTTTGAAGAGTCTTTGGCAACTGGTGCTCCCCTCTGTCTTGATCGTCGTTGTTTGCTTACCGCTCGCGTTTCTCTTGTACGGCGACTTCGTTTTTCAAAGGGACTTAAGAAAGCCGGTGCCGTTCGGACTGGCGGCGTTCGGCTACACATACTTCTCGGTCTTCTCCGGCTATTCACTCGGTCCCAGCCGCGGTGAGCTACACCAGCTTTCCGCCAAGCAGGCCGTGCTTCAAACGCTTCCCTGGCTGGTTCTTCTGGCAATGGCATGCCTAGCCCTGACGCTTCAGCCGATCAAGCGATGGGGACGCGTTGATGCGATCCTTCGTGTCTTCCTGTTGGGTATCGCTCCTGTGTTGCTGATCGGTCTTGTCTCACGATGGCAGGGGTTGACCTACAATACGCGTCACCTGTTCTGGGTGGGCCTTCCCTGCCTGATCTTCTTGGCGCACTTGATCGCGTCGTTGCGGAAAGGCGATTGGTTTCGTTGGGCGGCCGTTGCGGTGCTGGCCGGACTAGCCTGCGTTGGGATCTTCAATCGCCATTTCATCAGCCGCTACATGAACGAAGATCTTCAGGCCACCGCGCGGTTGATTGATCAGTCTGGCAGTTCGGCGTTCGTTTCACCGGGCTACATGGCCAAAGCGCTCAAGTACCTTTGCGATGACCCCGACAAGGTGGTGCCCGCGACCGTAGACGTCGTATCACGTGAGACATTGGCGGAATGCTTGACCGGGGTGAGCCCCATTCTGGAATCCCGTTCCCCGTTTCTATTCGTCTACGGCAGGCCCTTTCACGGAGACCCCGAA
>JBCCUO010000413.1:0-4584 GCA_039196805.1 Planctomycetota bacterium
GGACGCAAAAGCGACGGCGAACCCGGTTGGCAAACGATCTGGCGCGGCTATCGAAAAATGCACGCGCAACTTGACGCGATGAAGCTAACCGGTCAGATCAAAGCGTGACCGTTTTGGGTAAAGACAAGGCCGTTGGCCTGGGCTAGGCAAACCAAGGCCCGTTGGGCCAGAAGAACCGACTTGGGTCGGAAGGGCATTGCTTGACCAGGACAACCACGCCGAACAAGAAAGCAGGCTTGATCGCCAACAGGGCCGAAGGACTGGGCCTTTGCCTAGTCCAGCCCAGACCACAGGGCTGGGCGGGCTGGGCCCCTTCTTTGGGTCGTGATTCGCGCGGGGAGTCGATCGAAGCGGTATGCTAGACGCATCGCGCGGTACATGTTCGATCGTTCTGTAGCCTCCACAACCACTCGCTTGGGCCGTGATGTCCACCGATCATCCGACTTCGCTCGCCACGTCTGGACCTGATTTGCCACGGGCCGATGCGGGGTGTGTTCGGGAAGTCTGGGTGGTCGTGAGTCCGAAGTCGGGCAGTGGTCAGGGACGCGATCGAGTCCAGTTACTTCAGCAACGGCTGATTGAAGCGGGTGTTGAGTGCACGATCAACGATTCGATCGACCAGTTGCAGCAGCGACTCGCTGGAGTTGACCGTCAGCAAATCCCGAGTGAGTTGGTGATTGTGGCTGCGGGCGGTGATGGCACCTTGGCGTTGGTGGCTGAACACACGCCTAGCTGCGTGCCAATCGTGCCTCTTCCCATGGGGACTGAGAATCTGGTCGCCCGCCACTTCGAGCACTCGCCCCTGCCCGAATCGGCTCTCGAGACAATTCTCAATGGTACCGATATGGTGCTGGATGCGGGTCGCGCGAATGGACGGTTGTTTCTGGTCATGGCCTCGGCCGGATTTGATGCCGAAGTGGTTCGTGCGGTCCATCTTCGCCGCCGCGGATTCATCACGCGCTTCACCTACATCGGTCCGATTGTCCGCGCCATTCAGCGGTACAAGTTCGGCAAGATACGTGTCACCGTGGAATCAGACGACTCTCCCGAACCGACCACCGTGGTCGCCCGTTGGGCAATGGCCTTCAACCTGCCCTGCTACGCCAGGTCGCTGGCGATCGAACCTGATGCGATCGGCGATGACGGGCGGCTGGACGTGATCACGCTGCGTTACGGGTCACTCCTGAGCGGGTTGAGGTACCTCTTCGGAATCCTAACCCGTCAGCATCTGCGATACCGCGACGTGGTTCGCAAACGGGGGCAACGGATTCGTTTTGAATCCGATAAACGAGTCCCCTATCAGCTGGACGGCGACTACTGCGGGCGACTGCCGCTGCAGATCGAGACGGTTCCGGCGCGCGTGCGAATTCGTTTGCCCCGCTGATCGAGTCGTTGATTCGACATGCTGTCAACGGCGGTGAAAGCTGGCAAAACCAAAGTCGCCGACCGCTACGCCAGGTCGTACCGTTGGTTGGAGAACGTTACGATCACGGCGTGATCGGCGACTTTCCTGCACAACATGAGCTGACTTGGATGAGCAACGACGGAACGGGTCCCGGTGAGTCACCTGATGTCGATCCGGTATCGGTCGGGCCTTATCGCTGTGGGGCTGGCCAGCCGCTTCTATTGATCGCCGGGCCTTGCGTTTTGGAAAACGAAGCGCTGACCATGGAGATCGCCGACGCTCTGGTTCGCTTGAACCAACGTGACGACGTGAACGTGGTATTCAAGGCATCGTTCGACAAGGCGAATCGCACAAGCTTGAGTGCCGACCGCGGCCCTGGGATCGATGAGGGTTTGCGACTGTTGAGTGTGGTAGGCGAGCGAACGGGACTTCCGACGACGACGGACGTTCATCTGCCCGATCAGGTGGAGGCGGTTGCTCAGGTCTGTTCGCTGTTGCAGATACCCGCGTTTTTGGCTCGGCAAACGGACTTGTTGGTGTCGGCCGCCAAAACGGGGCGTCCGGTGAATGTGAAGAAGGGCCAGTTCATGGCGCCCGAAGACATGCGATATGTCGTTCAAAAGGTACGAGAGAGTGGTTCAGGGGGGGTGATTCAATGCGAGCGTGGCACGTTCTTTGGATACGGGCGGCTGGTCAACGACATGTCGGGATTGGTCACGATGCGTACTCATGGGGCGCCCGTCATCTTTGATGCCACGCACAGCGTCCAGCGCCCTGGAGGTCTGGGCGGAGCGACGGGTGGAAACCGCGAAATGGTCGAACCATTGGCCCGCGCCGCCGTAGCAACCGGTATCGATGGCTTGTTTTTCGAGACCCATCCCCACCCCGATCGATCCCCCAGCGACGGTGCCAATATGATCCCGTTGGCTGAGTTTGACAGCTTGATCGATAGGCTGTTGATGCTTCGCGATGTGGTCCGGCAAATCGCTCGGTGACCAACGTCCACCTCGTCGTGGCTGGCCACCGGATTCGAGTTTTGCCCCGCAGGGGTGATCCGGGACGGACTCCGCATGATCTTGGCACGACTGACAGCATCCATGGCGCTCTTCGATCGACGATTTCTCCGCCCCGCGCTGATCGGCGGCGTTCTGTTGCTGGCCGTTGGTTGCGAAAGCGACCTGGCCGAAGTGCGAGAGATTCAGGTGAAACGCCAGGCCTCGACTCAGGCGAGATTGAAGCAGGATCACTTGGGTGAGGCGTTCAGTCTGGTTAGTCGGATGGTCGAGCTGAATCCGGAGAAGTCGCGCCGCCAGATCGCGTATCACCTGAACCAATGGGCGGAGTCTTCTCAGGCGTTGCAAACGCCGATGGACCAGACGCCGGATGAATTGCTCAAATCGATCAGTCCGATTCTTCCGCTCAAGATCGCTCAGGAATTCCTGACACGCGATGTTTTCACTCCAGACGACATCAACCACGTGCGGGATTGCTACGTATTCAGCCGGATCGTCGGATGGGCGGATGGTCCCGATCGCGACGATCCACTCCTGTCCAGTTGGTTTGAGTCTCTTGACGAAGAACTGACGTCCGACCAGCGTGTTGACTTGCGGACGGCTAGCCGACTGTTTGACTGGACGGTGCGCAACGTTGCGCTGGAGACCGACGTGATCACCGGGAACGCTCCGCCGTCGCCCCCGATGTCGCTGGGGATGCAGTTCCAGGGGGCCGGCTATCGACAAACGGACTATCAAACAGTTTGGCGAGGCACCGGAGACGGACTTCAGCGAGCGGGAGTGTTCACGCTGCTGTGTCGTCAAGCGGGTATCGATGCGGCAGTCTTGGCTGTGCCCGGGAACTCTGATCGGCCTCGGACGGCGTGGTGCGTCGGCGTCCTGATCGGCGACGAGGTTTACCTCTTTGAACCTCGTTTGGGTCTTCCCATTCCTGGTCCCGATCAAACGGGCATCGCCACGCTGACCCAGGCGCGGCGGGATTCGGGCGTGATGAGGCGACTGACCGTTCAGGGATACTTTGACTATCCCTTCAGCAAGGACGATGTCCAGCAGTGCGAAGCGCTGCTGAATGCCGAGCCTCCAGCGGTCAGCTATCGGATGCAGCGATTGGAAGACGCATTGACGGGTGATCGCCGCATGACGCTGTTCTTGGACGCTCAGAAAGTTGGCGATGCCTTCGCCAAGGTCCGCGGGATCAGCAAGGCTCAGTTTTGGGAGATGCCGTATCTGTCTGCGATCTATCAGCAGGACATGATTCGACAAGCCAGCCAGGACCAGATGTTTGCGTCTTGGTACCAAAGCAGCTGGGCGATTCTGGAGGGGGCCTTCGAGGCCGCTGAGAAGTTGGCGATGGGGCGATGGAAGCACCTGCACGGAGAGTTTTCCGACGACGAAGATGAGAACCTGCAGGGCGCTCGCACGCTCTACCTTCAGCAGCGGTCTCCCGAGTTCGAGATCTCGGATTTGAGGATCGATCCTGATTTGCAAAAGCGGTACGGCGTGCAGCGCGCGCTCGGCATGAGCGAGCAGGAATTCAATCAGATGATCGTCAGGTCGCAGGCCTTCATGCGACTTGGAAAACGAACGGCGACCTACTGGCTAAGCTTGGTCCAATACGACGATGCACGCTTCGAGCCCGCAGCCAACTGGTTTCGAAAACGTTCGCTGGATACCCAGCAGCGATCATTCTGGGAACCGGCCGCCAAGTACAACCTGGCACGAACCTTCGAACGGATTGGCATCGTCGACGAAGCGATCGCCCTCTACAAAACGGAGCAGGTGCCTCAAGAGCACGGCAATCGGATTCGCGCAAGGTTGTTGGCCAGATTTGTCGCAGGCGAAGACAACAAGCTATCGGATTGAGCGATTCAGTGACGTTGCGTGCAGCCAATCCCGATGTGCCGCCCGAGCAAGGGATCTGTTGGTTCGTGCGAGGCGTTTGTCGTGGGATCCTTCGCAGATGCTTGTGCTGGGGATTGTTCCCAGCTCATCCCAACCCGACTCGTCAGTTTTGAAGTTGCGCACTTGGATCACCAGATATGGTTTGAGTCGCAACTCACGGCAAGCTGGAAGACACTCTCCCTCCGGGAGAGTCGGCCTCTCAGGGCCAGGGCTTTTAACATGTTGGAGATATTTACTAAACCCCCAGGGTCCCCCTGGTTCACA
>JBCCUO010000414.1:0-4574 GCA_039196805.1 Planctomycetota bacterium
CCCGAAGACTCGTTCCTCGCCTTCGACCCTCCCCAGGGAGGGTGAAGAAAGCCACGGCTCCCTGGAAACACTGATGACGCAGCGAATCGCACTGCTTGGGCTGCTCGGCCTGTTCCTACTCTCTCCGACGGTCCTTGCCGATCAGCCGATTCGGTTGGTCCGGAAGATCGATCGCGTTCAGCCGATGACCGGCATCGTGCTGTGGTCAGATCATGATCGCGTCGCGACCGACGCGATCCAGCTGGAGTATCGCTACATGCGGTACGACGCGGTTTCGCCCGCGCCCGGCCAGTGGGATTGGGCCTCGGTGGAGTCGACCCTGGATCAGGTGGCTTTGCGTGGGCACCAGGCCATTCTCCGGTTCTACTTTGTGTACCCGGGGCAGGATACCACCGTGCCCGCTTGGCTGAAGCGGCGTGACGACTATCGCCCAACTCGCGGAAAGAGCGAGGGTAAACTCACGGAGTTCTGCGATTGGAGCAGCACGGCACTGCAAGATTTTGTCCTGGATTTCTACACGGCGTTTGCCAAACGATACGATCGCGACAAAAGACTGGCATTCCTGCAGACGGGGTTTGGGCTGTGGGCTGAGTACCACATTTATGACGGTCCGCGGACCATCGGCACGACGTTTCCCTCCAAGGCGTTCCAGACTCGATTCTTCAATCACTTGGATCAGCAATTGACGCAGTTGCCTTGGATGGTCAGCATCGATGCCGCCGATGATTCGTACTCGCCCTTTGACCAAGACGATGACCTTCAGCGCCTGTCCTTCGGCTTGTTCGATGACTCGTTCCTGTGCAAGCCTCACGACCAAGAGAACGCCTGGAACTGGAAGTTCTTCGGTGGCGACCGATGGCAAGGTTCACCGGCGGGCGGCGAGCTGAGTTACTACACCAAGCGGGACCAAAAACTGGCACTGGCTGACAACGGTCCGCATGGTGTTTCGTTCGAGAGCTTGGCCTCGCGATACCACGTCAGCTTCATGATCGGCAACGACCAGCCTCGGTACCAAAAGATGCAGCGAATCCAGCAAGCCGGCATGCATCTGGGATATCGTTTTCACGTGACGCAGTTGCAGCCAACCAAGGGCGGTATCGACATCACCGTCGCCAATCAGGGAATCGCTCCGCTATATCGTGATGCCTACTTTGCGATCGGTGACCGTCGCTCGAATGAGTCCCTCAAGGGTCTGCTGCCAGGCACGCGGAAGACCGTTCGGATAGCAGCCCGTGCCGATGAGATCGAGTCATTACGAATCCAATGCGATCATTTGGTCGAAGGCCAAACGATCCAATTCGAAGCCGCTGCCTCGTTGAGCCCCCTCAAGACTTCCAAGGCAGCGCGATAGTCGTGCGCCTCATTCACCCTCCCTTGGGCATTGGTGTCTACACAAGTCGGTGCAGCCGACTCATGCAGATCCCAATGTGACTGATGCCTGACCCCAACTCGGCTTCCGGCGGGCAGGCTTTCATCCTTGGCCATCAGAAGCTGGCGGGCAGAATTGCTTCGGAGGATGCATTGGGGTCCGCGGTTGCGGTCACGCTCCAATCCGTGCCGGTCAGGTCGTACTGAATCGCATACCAGATGCTTTCACCGTCCAGCTGGTGTTCGTATCCGTAGCGACTGCCAGGCGAGGGGCGTCCCGTTTCCAATCGGTCGATCGCGATGCCCAACGCCGTCAGATGGCCCAGACGTTCTCGTTCGCTTTGGATCCTGGCTTGTTCAATCCGCAGCCCGCTACTGAGGTGCCGTTGATGAATGGCCGCAAGCGCCGTGCTTGCCATCAAGACAACGATCACGATCAACAGCGCGTACCCGGAACGTCTTGCGGGGGCTCGATGAGTCATGGCAACTCTCCGGTCACGAACTCGTAGTCCATCGTCTCGTTGCCTAGCTGAAACTCGAGGGCCACACTCAACTCACCGCCATTGATCGAGAAGTCAACTTCATCGATCAGACGTGCAACGACGAATTCGCCTCCCGTGCCCGAGTCCAATCGCACAAGGCGATTTCCGTTTTGCAAGTAGGTGATCACTCGGTCGGGAGATCCCCAGTCGGCTGATGCATCATCGTCGCTGTCGAAACAGAGGCGAAGCTCATCTGATGCCGGCACCATATGACCGACCCATCGCCACTGATCCCGATGTCCGACGGGTGTCTCGGGTAGATGCCCCCCGAGGTCGCGGCGCAGCGTTTCCGCCACCAACCGTGCCTCGATTGCCATTTGCGACTGCGCGATGTTCCCGACATAACTCCGGCTAGCATTCATCGCGACGGTGGAAGCCATGATCGCGACCAACCCAGCCAGCAACGAGGCGATGGTGACTTCTAGCAGGCTGATCCCGTGGCGTGATGTAGCAAGCTTGGTGGGACGAATGTGTCGCCTCATTACCATGGCTCCCTCAAGACTGCCTGAGCCCCACCGGCGTTTTTTTGCACCGTGATGATTTCTAGCGTCTCGGCGTTTCGCAGCATCACCGCATCAGCAAATAGGTAGTCCGACTTGGCAACGTCATCGACCAGTCGTACTTCAAGGTCTCCGTCGAACGACAGCGTGTGAAGGTGCCGCCAGCCGGTGGAGTCGAACGTCAGGTCGTTCGGGGCTTGTCGTTGATTGACGGTGATCGTGTTCACCAAGTTGCCATCCACACGAACCTGGTGAGTCACGCTGTCGCTCAAGATGCTCCAAGCCCGGTAGGTCGTGAAAAGGTCGTAGCGACCGGGCGGTACGTCCTCAAAGTGAAAGCCAACGTAAGACCCATAGCCAGTGCAGTAGGTGTACACACAGGATGAAAGATACGTGGTGCTGCTGCCGTAGACGTACCATCCGAAATCGTCGTCCGGGGCGGTGTGGACTTGGCGAAAGGGCGAGCCCATCGCATCATCAATGATTTGCTGGAACTGCAGATGCGGAGTGATGGCGGAACGCGGTGCGACCGATTCTTCGACGGTTGTGTAGACGCCCAGTTTGCTAGCCCAGGAGGAGTCAGCCGGATTCAGCGCGTGGCTTGTTCCTTGGTCTAGCAATTCGGTTAACTGAACGGTCTGTCGCGTTTGGATGACGGAAATGGAAAGCAGGCCGGCAGTGCCGATCGCCAGCATCACCATGGCAACTTGGACTTCCAGGTAGCTTGACGCGCGACGAAAGTGCTTTGACGGGACCATCTATCCGCGACCTCAAAATGCCGGGGCCAGGTCGATGGCATCGCCCGCGTGGCTGATCGTGCCGCCGATCATGCCGGTCTGATCGATCGTGAGAACGCCCTGCCAGGCTCCGTCGAATTGGGGTGTGCCGTCCGCCGCGCGCTGCATCCGCTGGGCTTGGGCCTGGAATGTCGTTTCGGTGGCCGCGGTCACGCTGAACTGATACCGACCCGTTGCGGCCTGCAAATCGTCGTCGATCAGTCCGGCGTCGATAAGGGTCTGAAGGTCGGTCGCGTACGTTCGATTTTCCAGCCAGAAGAATCGTTGTGCGACGGCAATCGATCGCAGACTGGCGCCAGCCAAGTCCGCGTGTGACTGCTCCATCGTGCGAACCACGCTTGGTGCTGTCAGCGAGATCAGGACAGCCAAGATGGTCATCACCACGACGATTTCAATCAGCGAAAAGCCGTTGCGCGGGCGCTTGGGGTGCTGGAACATCAGTTGACCTTACCTGCCATCTCGAACATCGGAACGTAGATGGCCAGCATGACAACGCTAATGATCCCGCCCATCACCAAGATGATGGCTGGCTCGGCCAACTTGGTGACCCGACTGAGGAACGCCTGCGTTTTCTCGCGGTAGTACGGCGCAAGCTCTTCCATAACGGGGCCCAGTTGAGCCGATTCCTCGCCGACTTTTACCGCGTTGACCATCATGGCGGTGAACAACCCAGACTCTTCCAGTCCTTCCGCAAGGGATCGACCGGCCGCCAATCGGTCTCGCGCGTGTTCCAAAGCTTCGCGAAACGGGGGCTGCGCTTTGAAAACGTCAGCAACCGTGTTCATCGTTTCCAACATCGGCACGCCGCTTCGCAACAGTACGGCGATGTTCGACGCGAATCGGTACATCGCGGACTGAATGACTAAGTCACCAATCACGGGCAGTGCAACCAGCAAGCTGGTCGCGCGACGTCGACCCGCTTCGGTTCGCATCCAGCGACGCAGCAGGAAGCCGACGACCATCGCACCACCGACGAAAGGCGCGCTCGTGTTCACACGAGGTAAAGCCCGTGCAGGAAGCGTCAAAGCGGATATCCTTCCTGCTCTTTACGGGCTTGACCGTCAAAAACCGCTTCCCGCACGTTTTGACCTCGCCATCAAAATGCCCTCTACCCCGATTCAAAGAACGCTCGATGCCATGCCGGACGCCCTACTCGGCGAACTCGTGGGCACCCAACTCGATGGCAGTGTCTCCATGGATTTTAACCTCGAAGTCCCCGTCTATGATGCCTCTGAGATGGTCTGGAAGGGAGAGCCCGTCTTCAAAGATGTCACCATCATCGCCATGCCCGAGCCCGTCGATGTCCGTAAAATGACCGAGCAGTTCTCACACACAATCCTCGATGAAAAGGTCCTCTACGAGCGCCA
>JBCCUO010000415.1:0-4565 GCA_039196805.1 Planctomycetota bacterium
CTTCAACCACGCGTTGGACTTCATCGACCAGCACAACGACGAACCGTTCTTCATCTATCTGCCCGTCAACACGCCGCATTCGCCGATGCAGGTTCCACAGCGCTACTGGGACCGGTTTGAAGACAAGGCGATCACGCCGGATCCGGAAATACAAAACGCGAAAAGGGAAAACGTCCAGCACACGCGTGCCGCTTTGGCCATGTGTGAAAACATTGATGACAACGTGGGACGACTGTTGGATCACTTGGACCATCACAACTTGGAAACCAACACGATCGTGGTTTACTTCAGCGACAACGGTCCGAACGGAAGCCGCTTCAATGGTGGCTTGAGAGGCCGTAAGGGAAGCGTCTATGAGGGTGGCCTACGATCACCCTGCTTGATCCGCTATCCAGCGCGAATTGCTGCGGGTCACCAAGTGGATCAAGTCGGCGCGGCGATCGATTTATTGCCTACTCTGGCCGACTTGGCGGGAATCGAATCGAAAGCCGATCGCAAGTCGAAGCCACTGGATGGAACGTCGTTGGCAACTGCTCTGACCAAGTCCAGTCCGAGCACCGCTGATCGCCTGATCTTCTCGGCCTGGAAACAGAAATACAGCGTTCGTTCCCAGCGTTTTCGTTACCACCTTGACGGATCCCTCTACGAGATCGATTCGGACGCCGGCGAACAAAACGATGTTTCCAGTAAACATCCCCAGGTCACTGCACGGATGAAGGCTGCACTGGATGCCTGGATCTCGGAAACGCATCCATCCCCCGCAAAGGCCCAAGCGGATCGCCCTTTTCCGGTCGGTCACCCCGGTAGCCTGTGGACACAACTTCCCGCGCGGGATGCCACCGCTAGTGGCACCCTTCAGCGTTCAAATCGATTTCCCAACTGCACATTTTTTGGCAACTGGATCGACACCGACTCGACGATCCGGTGGAACGTGAATGTGCTGACGGCAGGCACCTATCAGGTCCAGCTCTTCTACGCGTGTAAGCAAACGGATGTGGGTTCAACCATCGAGTTGTCGCTGGGTGATGCCGTGCTGTCCTCACGGATCGATCGGGCGAATGAATCACCGTTTTTGGGAGGCCTTCATGATCGTGTGCCCAGACAAGAAGGCGAGGTTCGGGATTGGCGGCCGATGATCATGGGGCAGATTGATCTGCCGGCCGGGAGTGCCGAACTGACGTTGCGGGCGACCGAGATCGCGGGTAACGAAGTCGGCGAAATGCGACTGTTGATGCTGAAACGGTTGTAGCGTGTCGCTTGTCGGCGACTCGCGTGACGGCCAACGGAAGTCACTGACAGACTTGCCCGCGTCGCTCCAAGAACAAAAAAACGCCAGCGGTTTGCAGCCCGCTGGCGTTTGGCGTTTGACTCATGTTGTTGCCCGCAAACGTTGCGGGGTCGCACTAGCGAGGTGTGATGAAGCCGGTTTGAGCTTCTTCTTCCTCTTCTTGGATGATGATCCGAGGCGTGACCATCATCATCAGACTGCTGGATTGGCGTCCGGCAGACGTGTTGCGGAACAACCGACTGACGTAAGGGATCTTGCTCAGCATTGGAACGCCGCGTTCACCGCGAGCTTCCGATAGCCGCTTGATTCCACCCAACAAGATCGTCCCGCCGTCAGGAACACTGACTGTGGTGCTGATCTGCGTGAAGGCGAACGTGGGCAACTGAACCGTACTCCCTTGAATGAAATCGGCAGACGTATCTTCATCGACTTCGTCGTTGTCGTCGATGACGCCGTCACCGTTTGTGTCGCCGTTTTCATCACGGCTGGTCGTATTGGTCGTTCGTTGACCCTCGAAGGTGAACGTGTCGACGTCGCCGATTTGGCTGAAGAACGGAACCAACGTAAGGCGAACAAAGCGTTTGTCATCGCTGACAACGCCTTGCACGTTCAGCTGCGTGCCTTCATTCAAGACGACGATCACCGGCTGCTGAGCGACGGCGAAGTCACCAACAACAGGCGTGATGCTGGTCACGAACGGCCGCTGGCTGACATCGCTGATCGACGCGAACTGGCCGTCAAACAGTGTCACCTTAGGTGCCTGCATGACGTTGGTTCGGTTGTCACCTTGAGCGGCTTGCAAGAAGAAGAACGCTTCGATATCGCTGAGGATCGCGAAACCGAGCGTCGAAGCCGCACCGGCATCAAATCCACCAAACGTCGGTGTGACACCAAACGAGTTGTTGTCGAATGTGATGTCCAGGTCAGGCGTCGCCAAGTTGTCCTGTCCAATACCGATCGTGACACTGGGGCCGCGGTCTTCTTCAGGAATCTCGGTCACGTTGTCATCGAATTGAACATCGAAGTCGATTCCGATTTGCTCGAAGAACGAATCGGCCAGCGTAATGAAGCGTACCTCGATCGTGATCTGCAGGTTCTGCAGACGACGCAGTGACTCCAGCAACTCCACGATCTGGTCGTGAACGTCACTGGTCGTGCTGATCACCAAGCTCAGGTTCTGTTGGTACGGCTGCATCGTGCTGGGGCCACCCAACAGTTCCCAGGTGTCGGGAACGATCGTGGTTTGGATAAGTTGCATCAACGAATCGAAGTCGGCGAATGCTCCACCGCCACGGCCGCCGATCGGCGGGTTGCTGGGGCCGAAGCCACCGCTGGATCCCATCGGTGCGTACTGACCCAACATGTTCGGTGGCAACTGGGTGTTGGCTCGCGAACGGTTATTGGCAAATCCACCCATGGTGTCCATCGAAACAGGCATCACCTGCACGTTGGCCGTCGGGTTCGACATTTCGTACGCGGCACGCAAGGCACCGGCCAATCCGTCTTCATAGCTGGTGCTGAAATTCGGAATCGGCGTGACCAAGTCGGTCACTCGATAGGTGACGGGGAATACACGGCTGCGTTTGGCGTCTTCGCTGGTGATGTTCAGCACTTCATCATCGATGTAGTGCGTCATCTCCAAGTCGCGAAGCATCAAGTTCAGCACGCTGCGAAGCGAAATCTCGGTGCTGATCTCGAAGTTGATCGGAGTCGACTCGTTGACACCCGCGACCGAAGCGGCGGTGCGATCCAAGACAATCGGCACGCCGGTCATCGCCGACAAGTCACTCAGGACTTCGCCCAGCGGGCGATCGCGATACTTGACGTTGACTGGCGTCTGCAGACGCTTCTCAATCTCTTGTTCACGGGCGGACAAACGCGAGCCTTGACCGGTGTCAGCCAATCGTCGCTCCGAGATTTGGTCCCACGTCCGCGGAAACTCGATCTCGCGATCGGGATTCGTTGGAATCGCGGTGCGATCGACGTCCAACATGTTCCGGACGAATCCGTCTTCCAACTCGTTGCGGATCTCTTGGTTCAACAACAGCCGCGTTTGCGTGCGACTGGAGTGGAACATGCTCTGCGCGATTGTCGATCCAGGCTTCAGTTCTTGGACTTGCTTGGCGATGATCTCGGCTTCGGCGAAACGCCGTTGCTCCATCAGTTGATTGAACTCGCCAACCTGTCGGCTGATTTCTTCATCGATCGCACGCTCGCGAGCGTTGTCCGTCGCCATCTCGGTTCGGATTGCTTCGTTGCGAATGTCCAGATCGATTTGGGCCTTGTTCTGTTCGACGTACAACTTCTGCTTACTGAGATCGCGATTGACCATCGCGTTAAGCGTCCGCTTGACCGATTCCTCCGCGTCCGATTGATCGATTCGTCGTTTGAGTTTTTCCAAGTCGTCGAGCGATGCCAACGGCTTTTCCTTGGCCTGGTCAGAGGCTTTGCTCAATTCCGCGGTGACTTCGCGATAGAGTCGCTGAGCCTTGCGCTGAGCGTCCAGCTGGGTTTGGTCAATCGCGCTGAGTTGACCGGTCTTGCCCGCAGGTGGCAAGCGATTGGGTTGAAGCAGCGTGAGCTTCTCTTTCAGTTGACGCCGCGTGTTGAGATCCAATTCGGATTCGTACTTCCAAGCGTCGGCAAACTTCCGGCGTGCGGTTTCATTGTCACCAGCGGTGAGCGCTTCCATCCCCTCGCGGTACAGCGCGGCTCCGAAGCTCTTGCCTGGATCGGCATATCCTTGGACCTGCTGGATCGACTGAGCGGGACTACCGCCACCGACCGCATCTTGGTTGAACAACATCTGGGCGACATCGCCGGCGTCTTGTCCGTTGCTGATCCCTCCCGCTTGCTGAACGGGATTGGCAGTGGCCTGAACGGGGTCAATCTTGTTGGGATCGATTCCGGCGCGACGAGCGGCCGCGTCGGAATCCAGCAGCAAATCCCAGACGCGAGGTTCGCCGGCGGCAAATGCCTTCTCGGGGACGTTCAAGGCGTGCGCCTGGCGAGCCATGCGAACGGCGGTGGTAACGTCGCCTCGATCTAAGGCGGCGCGGCCGACAGCGATCAGCTGAAGTGCCTTTTGTTTGGGTGTCGCGACCGCCTTTGGCAATGCCTTGGTGGTCGGTGGGGTCGAGGCGCCGGTCGGCGGCATCGAGAGCTGAGCAGACGCATTCACAGCGGTCAGCAGCCACAAGGCTGCCGAGACGCCGATCAAGCGACGGTTCTGCAAGGTTTCGAGACGGTTCAACGCGACTCTCCTTCTTCGCGGTGA
>JBCCUO010000416.1:0-4564 GCA_039196805.1 Planctomycetota bacterium
ACCGCCATTCTCATGTTGCAGTCGTCCGATCTTTTCGCCCAGCAAGTTGCGCAAACTGCCAACGCCGGCAACCTCGGCCGCATCGATGGTCACGTGACCGTATCGAAACGTGTCGCAGTCCACATCGTGTCGACGAGTGGTGCCGTCGGAGTCGACGTCAACGACTGTGTAACCATGGGCCCCAGATTCATCCAGCGATCGCCCTTGGGGCGTCCCGCAATAGACTGCCGAGTGGTCGTCTCCGTCGCCTAGGTCGTTGCGGTCGTGCTTACCACCAAGCGCCCAGTAGTCGAAACGGCCCTCGCTGAGAGCGGCTGCGTCGGTCGCCCCGTAGCCAACCGCCACGGTGTACTCATCGGTGGGATCGACGCGATAGCTGGGCACGTGCAAGGCTTGTCGCCCTTCACTACTTCGGCCGACGACCATGCAGATGGTCCGGCCGGCTCGTTGCACTGGTACCGAGATCGCTCGGTTCTTGGGAAACAGCGTAACGTTCGGCGGAAGCGGGGCCGCCTCGGGCCATTTCTGCGGGTCGTCCGCGATCACGGCGGCCCAAAAGACTGGCGTGTTCTTCTCCGCCAGCATCTCAAAACCGTCCAGCAGAAGCGCCATCCCGTGCGGGCCGGCGGCCAACGGATGAATCAAGTCGCCGCTGAGCACGACAAAATCAATGTGGTCGGCCACGGCAGCGTCAAAGATCGCCTCGACCGCCTTTCGGGGGGGCAACTGCCATGGCATCACGGAGATGCTTGGGCAACGTGTCCAGATCACCGAGTGGCCTTTCCAAGTGAAAGTCACTGGCGTGAATGAACCGAAAAGATTCGCCTGGCATTGGATCCCTCCCTGTTTCGACGCGCAACGCGGAATCACGATTTCCGTGATTCCGTTCGAGCTTGCGTCTGCATCGGCAGCCACGTCATGTGGCCTTTCCCACCGCGCAGGCAAGCAGCGCTCGGCAGCGTCGACGGCGGAGTTTAGCGGAACTTGTGAATTTCGGCCAAGACGGATTCTGTTTCACGCGCTGGCGACCCATCGGTCGGCCCTGACGTCGCGAAACTCATGGAGAATTTCGGCCGCCCACAAAAGCCGTCGCGGCTTCCGCTATGACGGGTCGGATGCCGGTTCGGATTTCGGGAGTTCGCGATCGCTCAGCCAAAGCGGGGAAATCAACACGACAACGGCCCAGGCCATCAGGACGAACGGGTCCGCCGTTTCGCTGGGCCAGAAACTCCACCCGCTGAGCATCCGCCAGAACGCGATTTGGATCGACAGCGAGATCGGGACGGCGATCGCAAGTCGCCCCAGGGCATCCGTTTGATTCCATCGCCGATTCCCGATCCACCAGGCGATCAGGCCGGCCATGGCGATCACGGCCAGAACAGCTTGCCACCCCACCAAGACCGCCGGAATCGCAATCACCACGATCAAGTCGATCAATCGTTTGGTGTCCGCACCCAACGGATCCAGCTTCGGGTCAGCCGACGGACAAACGCCGCGAGCGAGTGTTCGAGCCATCATCGCGGCGGCAGCCAGAGCGGTAATCAGTCGCATCACCCCATCCAGTCGTGTCGGGGTCGGCAACGTTTCAGCCAGGGGATCATCGACGGACAACTCCTGAATCGTCTGCATCCGCCAGGAAACGATCATCAACGGAGGCCAAGCCAGAATCGGTACCAGAACCACCAACAGGGCGAAGCCGACCAGCCTGGAGGGCAATCGATTCTTGTCCCAAGCGATCAAGCCAACTGCCCAGGCGGTCGAGACACCGATAATGTGATAGAGCGCCGTTGTGATCGTTTTTGGATCGACACGCGGTGTCCAAACCACGCCCCACTGACCGCCCCCCACGTCGTGAGGCAGGGCTAAGCGATAGAGCTCGCTGATACCAACAAACGCCAAGGTGACGCCCACGATCGCCTCCACGGTTGGATACCGAGACGAGATCGGCAGTCGACAGGATCGGCAGCGTCCTCCCAACGCCAACCAACCAAAGACAGGAAAGTTGTCGCGAGCTGCCAGCCTGACGTGGCATCGTGGGCAGTACGATCTCCCACCGACACTCTTCCCCAGTGGCATTCGGTAGGCAACCACGTTCAGAAAGCTGCCCACCGACGATCCCACCCAGAGGACCCAACCGACCATCAACAGATCGATCAGACGAGGACCAATTAGTCGACGAAATTCTAGAAACGGGCTGCTGGACGCCTGCCACCAGGCCAGACCCACGACATACAGAGTCGCCAGCAGCAACAGCCCAAACACAATCCCCAACAGTGCCAATCGATAGGGATTCCAGCGTCGCGGCAATTCGGCCTCAAGGATTGATCGTGATGAGCGTTGGCGTTCGCACAGTCTACAGTCGCCAAAGTCATACGATAGCACCTGCTGGGGCGCTCAGTTCAGACGAAACCACCTCCTCCTTGCCAGCCCCACTACGCTGTGTCCATTCCCCTCATCCGCCACCAGCACGCCAACGACTATCCCGTCCGCGAAGGCGGTAAATACGTTCTGTACTGGATGATCGCGCAGCGTCGCACGCGCTACAACTTTGCGCTCCAGCACGCAGTCGATCGGGCTCGCCAATTCGGCAAGCCTTTGGTGGTCTTCGAACCGCTTCGTATTCGTTATCGCTGGGCAAGCGATCGGCTGCACCGCTTTATCATCGAAGGAATGCGAGACAACGCGGCGGACCTTGCTGGCAAGTGTGCGACCTACTTGCCGTACGTCGAGCCGCAGCCGGGAAATGGCACTCCGCTGCTTCACGAATTGGCCAAGCATGCTGTCACGGTGGTCACCGATGAGTATCCCTGCTTCTTTCTGCCGCGCATGATCCGGACGGTCAAGGATCGCATCCCCGCACGATTGGAGCTGGTCGACAGCAACGGCGTGATCCCGCTACGGATGCCCAATCGCGACTTCACCGTGGCGCATTCCTTTCGCCGATGGATGCAAAAGAACATTCTGGACCTACTGTTGAAATTTCCCGAAGCGGACCCGCTGGCGGGCGAGCCCTTGCCCAAGCTCCGACGTCTGCCGGCGTCGGTGACCGATCGCTGGCAGCCGGCTGACTTGGATCACCTGCTGACGCCAGGTGGTTTGGGCCGGATCCCAATCGACCACGACGTAACGATCTGTCCCGAGACGCCCGGTGGCTCTGCGGAGGCTGAGAGCCGGCTGGAGCGTTTCTTGTCATCGCGGCTGGAGCATTACGGCGACCTTCGCAATCATCCGGATGAGCACGCCACTACCGAGCTAAGTCCTCATTTGCACTTTGGCCACATCGCCGCACATGAGATCGTGCAGCGGTTACTGGACCATGAGTCCTGGACGCCCGACCAAGCCTCGGCGCCCAACGGCAAGAACCACAGCTTTTGGAACACCAGCGGGCCAGCCGAAGCGTTCCTGGATCAGATCCTGACGTGGCGAGAAATCGGCTTCAACGAGGCGTTTCGGCACCCCGATACCTACGACAAGCTTTCGTCGCTTCCGCAGTGGGCTCAGAACTCGCTCAGAGAAACGGCGGGCGACCCACGTCCTTATCTCTATTCCCTGGATCAGTTGGAACACGCCGAGACCCACGACGATCTATGGAATGCGGCACAACGGGAGATCGTGCAAACAGGCATGATGCATAACTACATGCGGATGCTCTGGGGCAAAAAAATTCTGCAATGGACCGAGTCTCCGCAACAGGCACTCGACTTCATGATCCACCTGAACAACAAATACGGCCTGGACGGGCGAGATCCGAACTCCTACTGCGGGATCCTCTGGGTGCTGGGGCGAACCGATCGGGCCTGGGGCCCCAAGCGACCGGTCTACGGTGCGGTTCGCTACATGACCAGCGAGAGTGCGCAAACCAAGCTGAAGCTGAAGAAGTATCTGCGGCGTTTTGGGTCATGATGCGACCACACGGATCGCATTGCCGCACTGACCGAGCTGAGCCGCGATTGGGCCGGTTGGCGGTTGCTTCAGCTGACACCACACACCGCCGTGACGCTAAACCGAGCAAATCCCGATCCAATTTCGCCGAAAGGTCTTGCTGGAATTGTGGCCGGTCGATACCTTCACGAATTCTCAAAATTCGCCCCTGGGGGCGATCTAGACGTGCCGGGCTGCTTGATGCCGATTGAACGCGGCTCGCCCCGAACTCGTCTCGAAACCCATTTTCAATCGATCAACCCAAGTCATTCCTGTGGCGGTTCAGCGAACCTTTATGGCCAAGCCTGGCCAAGTCGAACAAAAGTGGCACGTCGTCGACGCCGCGGACGAGGTCCTTGGCCGTTTGGCCAGCGACATCGCCGTCATTTTGATGGGCAAACATCGTCCGGAATACACGCCACACGTCGATTGCGGTGACTTCGTTATCGTCGTCAACGCTGAAAAAGTGGCGATGACCGGCAACAAAATGAAGGACCGTCATTACACCTGGTACACCGGATATCCGGGATTGCGACTGGAAAGTTACGGCGACCGTCGCGACCGCAAGCCCGAGGACTTGGTCCGTCACGCGGTTCGCCGAATGCTGCCCAAGAACAAGCTGGCCAGCGTGATGCTGAAGAAG
>JBCCUO010000417.1:0-4552 GCA_039196805.1 Planctomycetota bacterium
GATAATAAACGGACTGCTTCCAGTCCGCGGGCTCCTGTCCCGTTTCGGCAATGGTCCGAAACGACTTGCCCTGCACCGACGCGGGGACGTCGGCCTGGGCGTAGTCAAGAATCAAGGCAGGGAAATCAATGTTCTCTATCAAGGAGTCACTGCGCGAGCCAGCCGGGATCGCCTTGGGGAACCGCATGATCAACGGCATTCGCTGAGACGGATCATACGCCCACCGCTTGTCTTGATAGTCCTTTTCGCCCAGCCAAAAACCTTGGTCGCCCGTGTAAATGATCAAGGTGTTGTCCAAGAGCGACTCTTGCTTCAGATAGGCAAGCAGCCGCTTCAGATTGTCATCGACGCCTTTGACGCAGCGCAGGTACTTCTTGAGGTACGCCTGATAGGCCAGTCGTTTGATTTGGTCGTCGGAAAGGGATTCGTCGTCGTAGTCCCACTTGAATTCCGCCGGGAATTTTTTGGGCAGGTCACGCGCGTACGAACGACGCGGATTCCGCCTGCCGATCGACGTGCCAATGTGCGGCACCAGTTCGTCATTGGCGCCGCGGGTCGCCAGTGAACCCCAGTGTTCCGGCTGAGTCCAGAGTGACTCGGGTTCAGGAATTTGTACATCCGCCAAGTAGTCATCGTAACGCGGATTGCTTTCGAAGTAGTCGTGTGGGGCCTTGTAGTGGTGGCAGACAAAGAAAGGCTTGCTCGGATCACGCTGTGTTTTAAACCACTCTAGGGTGGCGTCGGTGATCACATCCGTTGAGTGCGAGCCGGGATACGCGACCGTGTTCTTCGGCCACGGCTTATCGCCTTGGACGCGAAACTCGGTGTCAAAATACTTACCCTGTCCGGGCAGCACCTTGTAGTAGTCAAAATTCGGCTCCGCCTTGAGGTGCCACTTGCCGATCATTGCCGTTTGGTATCCGGCCGCTCGCATTTGCACTGCCAGCATCTGATCGGCTGGCTCGATGCGCCCGCCCAAATCAAAGACACCGTTCAGGTGGTTGTATCTTCCCGTGATGATGCAGGCACGCGAAGGCGTGCAGATTGAATTCGTGCAGAAGGCGTTGTCGAAACAGATGCCTTCGCGGGCCAGCGTATCGATCGTGGGCGTCGGATCTAAATCCTTTAGCAAAGTCGCGTAGGCGCCGATCGCTTGCGCGGTGTGGTCATCCGACATGATGAACAGCACGTTCGGTTTTGCCGTCGCTGTTCCGAACGTCGCCAAAGTCAGCAACAGCACAGGAACGGCTCGCCACCAACACGAGTCCAAGGTCGCCTGACCAATCAGAGAAAACGCTGACGCGGCGGCCTTTCGGTAGGATCGAATCGGATGGCAAGCAAAAAACATGGACACGCCTTGCTGTGGGGGAAATACGCAGACCGATAGTCTAGCCGCTCCTCCTGAGGTCGTGGATGCAGGCGTACGGATGGCCAACAGTTGCGATGCCGTGCTCGCGTGACGATGATGGAGTGCTGCAAAATAGTGATGTCGCGAGGTTTTTCCGCGATGTCTTCGCTCTAGACTTTTTCACACAGCGAGCCTGCCCGCGATGTTCTTCGTCCGCGACCAACGCACTCCCCTTCTGGTCATGTTCCTCACCTGCTTGATCACCTCGCAGTGCTCGCCTGCGCTGGCGGATGATCCAGCGGCAGCGAAGTCGGAGGCGGCAACGAAGTCGGATGAAAAGAAGGCCGACGGATCGGTGGAGGAAACGAAGCCAGCCGAGGAGAAGAAACCAGCCGAGGAGAAGAAACCAACCGAGGAGAAGAAGCCAGCTGAGGAGAAGAAAGCCAAGAAGCAGCCGGCCGATGACGCAAAAAAAGCGAAAGAGAACCAGGGAAAGCAGGGGCCAGAGAAGGCCGAGATGAAAGACAAGGCGGAGAAGAAGCCTGCCGAAAAGAAGCCCGCTGGTCCACCGATCTTCTCTGATCCCGGCCTGGAATCAGCGATCCGAGCTGAGGTGTTCGAAAAGCGGTTCAACCAGGAACCGATCACCAAAGAAGACGTGGCAAGAATCTCACGCGTCGTGGGTGTTGGGAAAAAGATTAAGAACCTGGAAGGACTTGAGCACTGCAAGGAATTGGCCGCGATCGATCTGGCCGACAATCAAATCGCGGATTTGACGCCGATCGCCAACCTCAAGCGACTGCAGTCGGTGATCCTCAGCAAGAACCAGATCAAGGATCTCTCGCCCATGAAGGGTCTGGTTGGCATGCAGCATCTGGAGCTGGAGGACAACCAAATCACCAGCCTTCAACCGCTAAGCAAGATGGCGAATCTGAGGTCGATTTATGCGGCCAATAACAAGATCTCCGACCTGTCGCCGCTGTCGGATCTGAGCAAGGTCTGGACATTGGACGTCGGCGGGAACCAAATCAAGTCGCTTGAGCCGCTGACGCGGCTGGGCTGGCTGGACACACTGAATCTGGAAGGCAACCAGATCGAGTCCCTGAAGCCGCTCCAGAAACTGGGCGAGCTTCACCTCTTGATGCTGAGCAAGAATCCGATCGTCGATTTGGGCCCACTGGTGGACATGTGTCGCCAGGATGCCGAAGGCAAGCGTCGGTTCGCGCCCTACTTGGAGCTGTATCTGGGCGGCAATCAGGTCCCTGAGGCCAAACTGGCTGAGCAAACGAAGACGCTGAAATCGTTCGGCGTCCGAATCAAGCAACGCGACTGATCGGCTGGCCCATTGAGCCAAAGAACGCTCTCCGTTGCAACCGTAGCGGAACTCGCAGAGAGTTTCGGCCGACAACAGGAGGCGTTACGACGATCGTCTGGACGTCGAAAGCCTGCGCGGCTTTCGCTGAGAATTGGCTGGCTGGTTGGAGTTGCGTCTCCGAAGACTCGGCAGCCATACCCCCCCGTATGGAAACATTCATATCCACGCAGCGCGGGCTTCATTTTTCCGGTCTATCTTCTAGGCGGATCACTCAAAGAGCCTGCGACGTTGGTCGTTTTGCCTTGCCAGAACACGCGTGCACTATATGTGCGGTAGCCGGTTCCTTGAGTGTCGCTCGTCGTTTCCCCAAGGAACACCGGTGGAAATCACGATTTCAAAGTGAACCCATCGTGTCGGTGACTTCTCCATTGTTCCAAATGGGCACAGGAAATGCTCTTCCGGGGATTCGTTGTGAAACACAGCGGCCAAGATCGTCTGCCTGTGCGTTGACTGGCGATTGAGGTGAATCATCTTGCCTTAAACGCCCGATAGGGTTATCATCTTCCCTTCTTCGAAAAGGAATGCCGTCGAAATGCGGTCAATCATGGGGGATACAATGTCCGTCCGATTCAGCAACGAATGCCCGACCTGTGGGCGTCGCGTGGAAATCCGAGCATCTCTGCTGGGCTGCACTGTCGCATGTCAGCATTGCGGTGCCGAATTCACAGCCAATCCAAACGAAGACCTAATCAATCGCTCCGACAGCGGGGACGATCTGCTGGAGCGGGTGGAAAGAGCGTTGCAAAGGGCGGAAAAGAGGACAACGATTAATAGTTGAGGGAAAAATCGTTCGTTGCTGACTTCCTGTGCAGATGGAGTCTTCTTGCCCGAAAAGCGGGCATTCGCTCGGGATGCTTGCCAAAGAATCCTTGTCGTTCTCAGACATTTCTCAAGCGGGGCGAATCGCGTCGATGTTCCCCGCGACGACGGTCTCGCCCCACTGGCAAGCCAGCATCACGCTGTTGATCCCCGATCCGATGCCCAGCAGCGCCACTTTGTCTTGGGGGTTAAGTTGGCCACGATCGATGGCTGAGGCAACGGTCAGGGGGAGCGCCACCGAGCCGGTGTTTCCCAGTTCCCCGAACGTGCTGGAGTCGCGTTCGACTGGCAAAGCCAGTGATTCCAGCATCGACTGCCGATGACGTGAGCCGACCTGATGGCAGGCGGTTCGATCGATTTGTGGGCGTGACCAGCCCGATTCCGCTAACAGCGCTTCGAAGGCGGTCACGCCCGTTGCGATCCCCTCGGCCATCAGTCGCTCCGAATCAGTATCCATGAGCGGCTGCATCGCCGACCCGGCTGAGTCGGTATCGCTTCGGCAGAGGTCATTGAATTGGGTGCGGGATTCCGCGATGGCCACATTCAATGACGTGGCCTGTGGCGCGTGCCGTTGGTGGCATAGCAGCCAGGCACAGCTCCCCGAACCGATCGTCAGCGACGCGAACGCCGGCTTGACGCTCTGACGCGTCAGCGAGACGTCTTGATTGAGCGATTGCATGGTGGACTCAAGCAGCATCCGACTGTTCTCGGTGCCGACCACGATCCCCGCCTCGATCACGCCCGCTTCGATCATCATCCCGATTTGAACGGCCCCGTTGACGATTCCCAAGCAGGCGTTGGAAACATCGTAGATCCAGCACGCATTGGGAAGTCCAAGCTGATGATGCACACGTGACGCGGTGGCCGGTTCTAAGAAATCACGACACACGCTGGCGTGGATCAGGCATCCGATTTGATCGCTTCGTAGCCCGGATACCTTTAAGGCGGCTGCGGCGGAATCGGTGCTGGGGCCACTGGGCATCGTGCCGGCGGGCCACACTCGCCGTCGC
>JBCCUO010000418.1:0-4552 GCA_039196805.1 Planctomycetota bacterium
CAGCAGAGCCAGCAAGGCAACTGACGCTGGCTTCAAAAATAGCCGCTGAAGTTCTGCTCCCTAAACGTGACGCCTCCGTAGAACTGATGCACAGGAAGTTCAACATCACCGTCGTTGTAAGAACGGAACTCGGGCGCTCCGGTGGAAGACACTTCACTGCGAGGCACGAACCCGGGGTTGAGTAGGCGATCACCGCTGCGGTCCTGGAAAGCCTTGACCGCTCCGTCGGTCATCAGCAGGTTCAATTGCCCGTTGTGCAGCGCGGTCCACTGTCGGGTGTCTTGAAGGTACAGACCATTGCCTTCAGGTCCTGTCGGCGCGACGCAATCGATCGTCGACGGTTGAGCACGCTCACAGTCGGTTTGTGCAGCAAGCGATACGCCGCCGACAAGTCGACCGATCTCGTTTGCTTCGCGATCGTAGAAGGAAGGGCCGCTCGTCATGGTTGCTGCCATCTTGGCTCCTTTCACTAATCGCATCGTTGTCGCCGGCGCGGCCAGATCAACGAATAGCTCTGCATGCTGTCCGGTGTTTCCGCAGCCGACCATGGGCAAGTTGGCAGCAGGTAGTCGCGAACGATCGACCAAGGCTTGGGTGAGTGATCCGTGACAACTATCGCGTGTCCTGAACTGGTCGAACGCGGGGTCTGACCGCTCGCGATCGTGATCAAAGTCGAAGACCGTCTTTGGTTCGGTGCGTGCCAGCAACCAACTGACGCAGTAGTTGGTGCTTAGCCCGTCGGTGACCAGAGCCTCTCGAATCAACTGCACACGTTCAGGCGAATTTGGCTTGGTTTCCGCGAGTTCTTGAAGTTCGATCGGAGACGCTGAGCGTTGAATCGTGATCAAGTCCGCAATGGCTTTGGTACCCGCAAGATCACTTCCCGGATCCATCAGTGTTGATGCGTTGAGTTGGTCGCGAATGTCGCGAACCCAGCCGACTCTTTCGGGCCAACCATCCAAGCGAGCATCCATCGCGCCGCTACAGAAGGCGGTCTGGGGATCGGATCGTGCGTAGTTGTGAAGGGCGAGCCCGATCTGCCTCAGATTACTTTGGCAGGACACTGACCTCGCCGAACTTCGCTGGCGAACAAGTGTCATGGCGACCACCGCGACGACCAAAAGCAGTGATACGCCACCCACCGCAACATCGCGTCGTCGTAGTCGACGGATCATTTTGGGACTCGGCACGTGGTAGGTTCCATCGACCGCATAGCTTTATCAGAGACGAAGATCGGCTTGATTTCTAGGGAGCTTCGAACTCGATCCGCTTTTGCCTCGGATGGCAGCTCCAGACGCAAACAGCCAGGCCGTTGGCCCTGAAGCCACGTGGGGATGGAACACGTCACCAGCCAGTCGTGTCCTTAACTCGTTTCCAATGCGGTCCAGCGATGGGCGCGTCCGGTCAGGTTCTCCAGGTCGGCAAAGAACTCTGGATACGTTTTCGCGGTGCAGGACGGATTCAGGATGCGAACACCTGAGGCTTTCAATCCGGCCAGCGAGAGGCTCATCGCCATGCGGTGATCGTGATACGTTTCCAGGGTAGCTGGTTTGAGCGAAGTGGGCGGATGAATCGTGAGCCCGTCTTCGTGTTCGTCGACTGCGGCACCGAGCTTACGTAGTTCGCAAGCCAGATCGCCAATCCGATCCGTTTCCTTGAAACGGTTGTGGGCCACGCCACGCACCCGAGTGGGGCTGCGGGCAAAGAGTGCAACCACGGCAAGCGTCTGCACCGTGTCACTGATCGCGTTCATGTCGACATCGATGCCCGTCAGAGGACCTCCAATGACCGTCATCGAGTCATCACATTCACTGACCGAGCAGCCCATCTGCCGAAGCACGTCACAGAACCCAACATCACCCTGCATCGCCGTCGTGTTAAGCCCCTCCACAGTGACCTCGCCTCCGGTGATTGCCGCGGCAGCCCAGAAGTAGCTGGCGGCCGATGCGTCTGGTTCAATGCCGTAGTCGCGTCCGGTGTAGCCTCCTTTTTCGATCACGATCGACACGTTTTCGTTTGTGTCGTCCGCTCCACGAATGTCGACGGTGGCTCCGAACGACCGCATGACATCGGCTGTCATCCGCACATAGGGTAACGAGACCAACTCTCCGGTGACTTGAATGGTGACCTTTCGATCGGCAATCGGCGAGGACATCATCAGTCCGCTCAAGTATTGACTGCTAACGTTGCCCGCGACGGCGATTCCGTCGTCCTGCCAGCCGGTCGAGTCGATCACAACGGGTGGGCATCCGCGTTCGGATTCGGCAACGATGGTTCCCGCTTGGACGGGAGCGAGCGCCTCGATCAGGTCACCAATGGGACGCGCGTGCATTCGCGGCACCCCGTGCAAACGATAGTTGCCTCCCGCAGCGGAGAGTGCCGCAGTCAGAAAACGGATGGTCGTCCCGCTGTTGGCAATGTACAGAGCCGTCGCTTCCGAATCGGTGGGCGGCGCCCAGTCCGTGGGCCGCCGAACCGACAAAGTGCGTCCAGCCCGAGAGTCCTGGATGTCGATGCCGATTTTGCGCAAAGCTTCGGTCATCACCAGCGTGTCTTCGCTTCGCAGCGCCCCGGTCAACCGCGAGGATCCTTGCGCGAATGCGGCGCACAGCAAGGCGCGGTTGGTCAAGCTCTTGCTGCCCGGAGGCCGAATCGAACCGCGCACTTCATCGCCTGGAACGACTTCGACAGCAGCGGCGTTGGCGGAATCAGGCACGAGCAACCAGGGAATCTGAAAGGCGATCGATTCAGTGAGTCACCTGGAACTTACTGGTGGAGCACGTTGGCGAGAAGCGGTCACGTCGGCCCTGCCACGGCGGGACGCTAGGGTTGAGGCAACTGCCTGACTTTGATCAGAACCAACGTCATGTCCTGTTCGTCGTCGCCACTGCGGAGCATTTCGCCGCCAATTCCGAACTGGGGATGCGATGGTCCCAGCAACAACAGGTCGCCTTCGCCGGCGATCCAATCGATCGCCCACTGCTGCAGCGGCCAACTGTGTCGCTGTTTGTCGATCCGGAAGCCTTGTTCATTGGGGCTATGGGTAATCGTGGATCGCAGAGCACCATGCTTTATTTCCGGTCGAAGTTGCAAGACGACCTCGTTGGCCGTGCGTCCCGTCAGGGGCGTAACCGCGACGGACAGTTGTGCGTGCTGCATCGTTCGGCCAACCGTCTTGTCGTCCTGGCGAATCAGATAGGCCTTGGACTCGGGTGCCATCTCGCAAAGGGGCAGGTCGTATCGCATTCCCAGACGCATCGGAATGGTGCGATCGTCCTGTTCTGAGTCTCCGCCCAGCGAGGCCTGGCGTAGGAAGTCATCCAGCACGTCATCCTGATCGCTTCGGTACTGGTCAAGTCGGTTTCGCAGTTGTTCTTCTCGGATCACGCGGCCCACACGCAGGCCGTTGGCGTTCATCGCGTGCCGTGCCGAAGACCGAATGGCCGTTTCGTCAGCCCATTGCCAAACGGATGCCATCATCTGAGCGGGTGAGCCGGAATCCAATGTGTCGGAAACAGTGACGCAGTTCAGATCCGATGGCACGCGGACCGGGATGAACTCGACGTCCAAGTGCAAACGGTTAGTGCCTTTGGTGGCGCGGGCTTCGCTGACTCGGACGACCGGATCGACCGACTCGCCTCGATCGGTCCACGTCGCGCACCCACACGTGGACACGGTGCAAACGGCTAACGCCAGGCCGAACGCGTTGCCGCCAGCGACCAAGACTGCGCGAACGAGGCCGATTGGCGCGCGATTTCGCGTCGCGGTCGATTGAGGCCTTCGCGGTTTGGATTCCATGATCACGCTGAGTGGATGCCGTCGGCGTTCCCGCCGAGCTTACGAGACCTCATCGTCCTCGATTCACGCGGCGATGCTTGGCCGCGACACTACGAAGCGTCTGAGCCAGGCGTCAAGGGAAACACCGCTGCCTTCACGATCGCATCAATGAACGATGCGGTAGCAGAAAAGCGGGAAAGTGATTTTTTTTCGCGATCGACGATCAGCATCCTACCGGGCGCGCCTTGTCGACCCGCCATCTAGCGTGACATCTCGCAAAGACCGCGTTTCACGGGGTTTCCTGGCCAATCCGTCACATGGACTGCGCGGATTCAAGGCGTTCACGTGTTCACTCATCGGGGTTTCACGGTCCATCATTCGCTATTTGCGCGAAAATAGCACTTTCGCTAAAGTCCCGCTTCGAAGACCGCAGGAATGCGTCCAAGAGGTCGTCCACCGCACCGTACGGCACCCGCGCCGCACTCGGACGATTCGTGAGATAAGACCCATTGGCCACGGAGGAGCCTGAACATGTATCTGGATCGAATTGACATTGATTCGCACGGTCCGTTGCACCGTGTCGAAATCGGACCACTGGCCGAACAACTCAACGTTGTGATCGGCCCCGAGGGATCCGGTAAGACGGCGATCGCTCGATTCATCCTGGATTCTCTGGTTGATCGTGAGTACCCACTGGGAATGATGAGTTCGTCCACCGGGCGGATCGTCTGGGCTGATCGCTACGGCATGGTGCATTGCCGACGTGAACAAGACG
>JBCCUO010000419.1:0-4548 GCA_039196805.1 Planctomycetota bacterium
CGACAACATTCGTCGGAAGATCATCGAGAAGAGCCCCGTGCCCATCGGGACGGTGCCGATTTATCAGATGCTGGAAGAGCTGGGTGGCAACATCGAAGACATGCGGCCGCAGCACTTCTTGGACATGGTCGAGCACCAGGCCAAGCAGGGTGTTGACTACATGACGATCCATTGTGGTTTGCTGCTGGAGCACTTGCACCTGACCGTCAACCGCGTCACGGGCATTGTGAGTCGTGGCGGATCGTTGATCGCCAAGTGGATGATGACGCACAACAAGCAGAATCCGCTTTACGAGTCCTTTGACGATCTTTGCGACATCATGCGTCAGTACGACGTGACGTGGTCGCTGGGCGACGGGCTGCGACCCGGAAGCATCGCCGATGCCTCAGACGAAGCTCAGTTTGCGGAGCTGAACGTGTTGGGTGAACTAACGCGTCGGGGGAAACAGAATGGAACCCAAGTCATGGTGGAGGGTCCAGGGCACGTTCCGATGCACCAGATTCAGATGAACATCGAGAAACAGATCGAGGTTTGCGACGGAGCCCCGTTTTACGTTCTGGGACCGTTGGTCACCGATATCGCTCCTGGCTACGATCACATCACCAGTGCGATTGGTGCAGCGATGGCGGGTTGGCACGGCGCGGCAATGCTCTGTTACGTGACGCCGAAAGAGCATCTGGGGCTTCCTAACGAGGAAGACGTCAAACAGGGAGTGATCGCCTACAAGATCTCGGCGCACGCTGCGGATGTCGCACGAGGCCGCGGGAACGCCCAAGACCGTGACGATGCGCTGTCCAAGGCTCGGTTCGAGTTTGACTGGAACGAGCAGTTTCGTTTGTCGTTGGATCCGGAGACGGCACAGCGATATCACGACGAAACCTTGCCTCAGGACACCTTCAAGAGCGCCCACTTCTGTAGCATGTGCGGGCCAAAGTACTGCTCGATGAAAATCACCGAGGACATCCGCAAGATGGCCAAGGACAAGGATCTGGTTCAAATCGAAGGCTGATCGGCCGCGCGGGCTCTTGGCGACTGAGTGTCACACCGCGACAGGGAAGCCTTTCGATGAGTACGTCCGAGTCAGCTGCGGGAACTCCTTGCCAGCCTGGCGGGGAACTGCCTTCTAGTGTCGCGAACGCCGCGTCCAGCGACCCGGTATCGGAGGGGCGGCAATGGACTCCATTGTGGTCGCGAGGATTCTGCGGATTCGTCGCCACCCAGTTCTTTGGTGCGTTCAACGACAACCTCTTCAAGCAGTTGCTGTTGTTGTTGGCAGTCCCTAGCGCCGCCGCGATCGCCGCTGGCGCGGAAGCCGGACCCGACTTGCAGGGAGTGGCGACGATTGTCTTCGGTTTGCCATTTGTTGTGCTGGCGGGCATCGCTGGGTTCTTGTCGGATCGCACCAGCAAGCGGTCGATCATCATCGCCAGCAAGTCCGCCGAGATTGTCGTGATGGTGTTGGGCACGGCGGCGTTTCTGGCGACTCCGTGGGTTGGCTTCTATGGCCTTTGGGTCGTCTTGTTCTTGATGGGACTGCAGAGCACGTTCTTCGGACCGGCCAAGTACGGAATCTTGCCCGAGATGCTTCACGAACAACAGCTGCCTCGCGCGAACGGGGTGATCCTGATGACGACGTTCGTGGCAATCATTATCGGCACAGCGGTGGCGGGACCACTGAAAGATGCCTTGGTCGATCCCGCGGTGCCGGGGATTCAGGCATCGCAACAACTCTGGATGGCGTCGTTGGTCTGCATTGGCATCGCCGTTGTGGGCACGGTTTGCAGTCTGGTGTTACCGCGTGTTCACGTTGCTGAACCGGGACTCACGTTTCGCAAGGAGTATCTTTTGATTCCCAAGCCGATGCTGGAACTGCTTCGACGCGATCGCCCCTTGTTGTTGGCGCTGTTTGCGTCCTGCTTGTTCTGGCTGATCGCAGGATTGACGATTCAGGCGGTCAATTCACTTGGGAAGACCCAGCTTCAGCTTTCCGACACCAAGACCAGTCTGATGGTTTCGTTGATCAGCGTTGGGATCGCGGGGGGCGGCTTGGCGGCAGGGTACCTGACGCGGCGGTTGTCCAGTGGCACAGTCGTCGTGTGGGGAATGTGGGGCGTGGTAATCTTCTGCGCGATCCTGTCGATATCACTTCCGGGTGGCAAACACCTACTGGGGTTCATCGGATCGATCCCGATGCTGATGTTGATGGGGGCGGCGGCCGCGTTCTTCGCAATTCCGATTCAAGTGTTCTTGCAGTCGCGTCCGCCCGAAGAGCTGAAGGGACGCATGATTGCCATCATGAATCAGGCGAACTTCTTGGCGATCGTGATTTCCGGCGTGCTCTACATCGCGCTGGACCAGTTGATCACGGCGACCGGGCTGCCACGTAGCGCGCTGTTCGGAGCGATGGCCATTCTGTTTTTGCCCTTGGCTGTGTTTTATCGAATGAGATGATCCGAATCAGCCGCCACGTTATCGTCCGGTTGTCCGGCGCCTCGTAACCGGGTGCTAGCGAGAGCTTCCGGCCTAGGTGATCTGAAGTTTCACAAGTCCCGTGCTCGTGCGAGTAATCGATTCTCGAATCGTGAAACTGCCTTGAGAGGAGCCTCAACCGGAGGTACTCGATTACGAGCATCGTCGAAGCGACTGAGCAGGAGCACGATGGAAAAGAGCAAGAGCCGCCAGCGCTCTCCCGTCGCTCGATTTCCTAAGCCGGACGCCAGCTAGTGCACGGCGGCTGATGGATCTACACCAGCCGCCACGCGGAGCGTCCGGATGTCCAACACGCAACCACTACCGCACGAACAAGCGTTGCATTCGCTGGAGCGTTCGGCTGGGAGAGCAGGCCATCGAATAGGCCAAGCGGCCGTAGCCTTGAATGGGACGACCGTTGAGCACTTCGGCGACCGCGACGCGGTACTGCGCGACCGACTGGCAGTCCAAGTGGAACAGCCAAGATTGGGGCCAGCGAGACGATCGATGTTGATGGCGAAAGCGTTCGATGGTGATCGGCTGATCGCCCCGCCGCCTTCGTCGCGCTAACTCGCAAGCGAACTCGTTGTAGAGCTGCGCCTCGACCATTCGTCGACCGTTGATGCTGTCGGCGTGAAAGCGATAGGAGAGCAGTGCCTCAGGCAAGTTCGCTAGAAGCGAGATCTCGCCGATTCGAAGGAACATGTCCCAGTCCTCGGCAATGTCGTATTGCCAATAACCACCGATTTGTTCGAACAGTTCCTTGCGAAAGACAATCGTGGGATTGCAGATCGCGTGATGGTTGGCCAGCAGTGCTCGATCGATCCCCTTGTGGTCACACGGCAATCGCGAGGGGAGGCCGCGTTTGGCGTCGCCCAAGCGATAGATCTGAGAGCCGACTAGGCCAACGGAAGGATTTGCGTCCAGGAAGCTGACTTGCTTTTCCAGCCGATCCGGTTCGCTGACGTCGTCGGCATCCATCCTCGCGATCAGATTGGTTTGAGCGGCGGCGATCCCGGCATTCGCAGCCGCCTGCTGGCCTTGGTTGGTTTGTTCCAGGACGCGAACTCGATCGTCGTCCAGTGACCGCAGGTAGTCACGTGTTCCGTCAGTCGAGCCATCGTTGACGATGATCAGCTCGAATTGACGCAGCGTTTGGTCCAGGATCGAACCGGCCGCATCGGGAAGGTAGGGCATGGCGTTGTAGGTCGCCATGACAACCGAGACTCTCACCGAATTCACCGAGCCGCTGATTGGGGGAACACTCGTTTTGCAGAACCGCAAAGCATGACAACCTAATACGTAAGTCTACGTTGCTTTACGACACGTTGAGGGGCCACGTTCGGTGTGGCCCTCGTTTTGAATTTCTGGGCATTTGGACGCACCCGAGTGGTCAATAGTTCAACATAATCGGGCAACGGCCGGTGTCGTGCTGCTTCCGATTGGATGTCTCGCTCTCGGTGTGTCTGTGGTGTTGATTCGACCGTTCAGGCGGAACATCCGCTTTATCTGGTCGACGTGGGGCTGTCTTTAGCCACGATCAAATGGGTTGCCCGTCGCCCGCAGACTGTTTCTTTCGGATCTGAAACCACGCATGCGTTCTTTGCAGCTACTTATCGACGGCTACAACGTTGTGGCTCCGGTCGCAGCACCTGGACGGGGTGGAGACGCGAATTGGCTTTATCGCGAACGTGAGCGGCTACTGAATCGGCTGGCCGAGGGTTTGCCCCGATCGGTGCGAAGCCGAACGTGCGTGGTGTTCGACGCAGCCTCACCACCACGGGATCGGGCCGATCGCTTTGAACATCAGGAAATGGACGTGCGGTTTTCCGCTGGCTACGCCGAGGCGGATGATTTGCTGGAAGAGCTTATTTCGCAGCACTCATCCCCAAAGCGGTTGATAGTGGTCTCCTCGGATCATCGAATCCAGACAGCGGCGAAACGACGCGGCGCGACCGCCATGGACTCGGACGTTTGGCTCGATCGGTTGCTTAGCGGGCGCGTTCAGCTGGCGTCTGGCGAGGTCTCGCGTAGGGAAGCGGACGAGTCGGCGGAGACTGGGCCGGAGGTCGGAGGAGC
>JBCCUO010000420.1:0-4537 GCA_039196805.1 Planctomycetota bacterium
GACCGCTGACCGCTGACCGCTGACCGCTTCCCCTCACGCTCTCGGGTGGAACTGCTTGTGGACACGCTTGAGACGCGAGTGCTCGACGTGCGTGTAAATCTGCGTCGTCTGGATGCTGGCGTGGCCCAGCATTTCTTGGACTTGCCGCAGGTCCGCACCGCCGGCCAGCAAATGGGTGGCGAAACTGTGACGCAGACTGTGCGGGCTGATCTTGGGGTCGATCCCTACGCGACGCGCATAGAATTTGACCAGACGCCAGAGTTGAATGCGATCCAGAGGATTGCCCGTTCGTGAAAGAAAGAGCTCATCCGGTAAGGGCTTCGTGCGTGCCGCCAAGGTGCCTCGAAGCGATTCGCAGTAGCGGTTGATCGCCTGAATCGCTCGACCTCCGATCGGTACCATCCGCTGCTTACCGCCTTTTCCTTCGCATTTCAGATGTCGCTCGGGCAACGATAGGTCGCGCACCCGCAGGCGGCAGACCTCTGAAGCTCGGCAACCCGTGGCGTACAAGACTTCCAGCAAGGCGATGTCTCGTTGCCAGAACGAGTCGGACTTCCGGGGGGATGTCAACAGTTCCTCCACCTCCGATGGCGACAGCACGCTGGGAATCCGTTCCCACAGTTTTTGCGTTGCGATCAGCTCCGCCGGATTGTCTTGGATCAAGCCTTCCAGCTGCAGATACTTGAAGAAGGTCCGCGTGGCCACGATCGTTCTGGCCACCGAAGTGGGAGCCAGCCCCTGCGTCGTCAAAGCAGAGACGTAATCGGATAGATCTTGGATCTTCAGTTGTCGCACCGATCGATCGCCCAGCCACGATACGAAACGCCGCATGTCTCGGCCGTAAGCCTCGATCGTGTTGTCCGCCAGATGGCACTCGCCCCGTAGGTAGCTGAGGAAGTCGTCACAGACGGAATCGCTCAGTTTTGGGGTGGTGGGCGTCCGCGTGGTCCGAAGTTGCTGAAGTTTGGTAAGGCGAGTGGCCAAGGCGAGGGATCCTGATGGGCAAGCATGCTGTACCGCTGGCGACGGTTACACCGAACGATCGGGCAGGACAAACGGCGCGGCCGCCATTCGACAATTGGTTGTCCGCCCTACGGGTCCGTCGCGGGAATCGGTTTCCTTCCGATTAGGATCGGCATTTCGATCCCAACTCAACGGCTGATGTTCGCCCCGATCGCTTGGTAGGATCCTGCCGATCGCTTGGTAGGATCGTGCCGATCAGTGAACTTCAACCCCCTTTGGATTCTCAGTCAGCATGAATGTGCTTGTTGTTGGTGGCGCTGGATACATTGGCTCCCACGCGGTTCGTCTGCTTCTGGACGCCGGTCACGGTGTTACGGTGTACGACAACCTTTCGCGTGGTCACGCAGCGGCGGTCCCCGATGGTTTGCTGGTGCAAGGTGACGTTAGTGATCGCGGTAAGTTGGCCTCCGTGATGCGCGATCACAAGATCGACGCGGTCATGCATTTCGCTGCGTTCGCGTTGGTCAATGAATCGGTCAACGATCCGGCGCTCTACTACCGAAACAACGTGATCGCGGCGCTGGAGTTGTTGGAGGCGATGCGTGAAGCGGACGTCAAGAAGATCGTGTTCAGCAGCACGACGGCCACGTATGGTGAACCGGACACGATTCCGATCCCCGAGACTACTCCGCAGCAGCCGATCAACCCTTACGGATTCACCAAGCTGGTGATCGAGCAGGCGCTGGCCGACTACGCGGCGGCCTACGACTTTGCGTACGCGGCGCTCCGCTACTTCAATGCCGCCGGCGCCCGACCTGACGGAACGATCGGCGAGGACCATGATCCGGAATCCCACCTGATCCCGATCGTGCTGCAAGTCGCCTTGGGGCAACGCGAGCACATCACCGTCTTTGGCGACGACTATCCGACCGCAGATGGGACTTGCATTCGCGACTACATCCACGTGCATGATCTGGGCGACGCCCACCTCAGTGCGCTGGAGAAACTCGAGGCAGGCAAAGGCCTTTGCGTCAATCTGGGCACGGGCAAGGGAACCAGTGTTCGCGAGATCATCGACGCCTGCCGCGAGGTCACCGGCCACGCCATCCCCGAAGTGATGGGCGAGAGGCGCGCCGGCGATCCACCCGAGTTGATCGCCGACGCTCGGCTGGCAAAAAAGTTGCTCGGTTGGGAAGCCAAATACACGGATGTCAAACAAATCGTTGAAACCGCGTGGGCGTGGCACCAGTCGCATCCACACGGCTACGCGTTCTAACCCAGTGTGAACGACCGCACCACCCGCAGGTCGTCTGATGGGGGCAGTTGCACAACTAGGGGGGGCAGCAACGGTGTGAGTACGCTCGGGAGCGACCAAGCGTTCCAACTTGGCAGCACTCATCTTCCTCCTTCGGTTTCGCTTTTCGTCATGTCTCGACCGCTCCTCACGCTCATCGCCATCGCGTTGACGACTTTGTCTTTAGGGCCGACCTGCGAAGTGGCGTGTGCTCAGCAGGAGCCGACGTTGACGCCCAAGCAGCGTCGGATGGTGCAGTCGATCGCGGCAACTGTGCGGTCGGCCGGCGCGGACTTTCAAAAAGGCGATTTCGAGGCGGCCGGCAAACGAATCCGCACCGCCATGGATCGGACCGTGGTGGCCGTCCAAGAGGGGCCGGAGGTCTACGACGCGCTGGCGGCATCCATCAAGCGGATCTCGCGGGCTCACGCCATGCTGGAACTGGAGGGCGTCTCGATGCCGCCGTTCCGAACTCCGACGCGCCCCGCAGCTCGCTCAGGTGCAGGTAGTGGATCGGGCGCTCCGTCGGTACCGTCGGGTGATATGGCCAACGCGCCCGGTTCCGGTCAGGTCAGTTTCCTGAATCAGGTCGCGCCCATTCTGCAAAAGCGATGCGGCAACTGTCACATTCGATCGGTTCGAGGCAATTTTTCGCTGGCCAGCTACAGCAGTTTGATGAAGGGGACTCCTGCCGGCGTGGTGCTGTTTGCGGGCGATGTGGTCGGCAGTCGATTGATCGAAACGATCGAAACGGGCGACATGCCGCGTGGTGGCGGAAGCGTATCGCCGGCGGAATTGGACTTGCTGAAACGCTGGATCAAGGAAGGAGCCAAGTTCGATGGTCAGTCTGTGGATCAACCGATCGCGGCCGCGGCGACGTCATCAACGCCGACCCCCGAAACAGCGATGGCAAGTGGCAAAGAAACGGTCAGTTTCGCGCGGCAGATCGCGCCGCTGCTAGTGGATGCCTGCAAGGGGTGCCACATCGATGCGATGCGAACTCAGGGTGGACTCAGCATGGACACGTTCGCTCGACTGCTTCGAGGCGGCGACAATGGTCCGATCGTGGTGCCAGGAAAGGCTGACGAAAGCTTGCTGGTTCAAAAATTAGAGGGGACCGCTGATGGGCAACGCATGCCACTGGGTGGGCGGCCTCCCTTTTCGGATGAGGCGATTCAGTTGGTGTCGACTTGGATCAACGAGGGTGCGACGCTGGATGGAGACAGTGACCGGCAGCCGTTGCCCGTGATGAGTCAACTGGCTTGGGCCAAGTCGGCGACGGCTGATCAGATCAGCGAGCGACGGCGAGCGCTGGCCGAGACCAAGGCCAAGCTGATTCAGTCGCCAGGCATGGAAGTTCAATCGTTTGCCTCGGAGCATTTCTTTGCCATCGGCGCTCTCGACCAAGAAACACTCAGGCAGGTTGCCGCCATCGCCGAGGACCAGTTGGAACGCGCTCAATCGATATTGAAAGGTCCGGCGACAAGATCGCCCTTCGGCGGCAAGGCCGGCTTGTTTGTGCTGCCACGCCGCTACGACTACAGCGAGTTTGCCCGGATGGTGGAATCGCGAAGCGTGCCAACGGAGTGGTCCAGCCACTGGAAGTTTGACGGTGTTGACGCCTACGTCGCCTTGGTGGCGGATGCATCGGTCGACGACGATACGATCGAGCGACGTTTGCTGGCGCCGGTGACCAGCCTGGCGGTCAAATGCCAGATGCCGCTTGCTCCTGATTGGTTTGCACGTGGCATAGGCGACGTGACGGCAAATCGCGCCGCGGGACGCAAAGACCGTGACGTGCTGACGCGACGCCAATCGGAGACGGCGACCGCGATTTCAGCGGCGAAGAATGCCAAGGAGTTCTTGAACGGCAAGTTGACTCCTCTGCAATCGGATCGATTGGGGGCAGCCTTAATCAGCAGCATGCAGGGTCGCGTCTATCGACGTCAGTTTGATCAGCTGCTGCGGAAGCTACGCGATGGCATGCCATTTGACGAAGCGTTTGTGGTCGCGTTTGGCGGCACGCCTGAGCAGTTCATCGACGGTTGGCTGCCAAGCCGCTGATGACCGTCTACCGGAAAGTGCGAAACAGAGAATGGGGCAACCGCGACGCGGTGATTTTCGATAGGCTGGGACGAAGTCCCAGTTCACGAACGAAACACCCGATCGAATCGCGAAGCGTGACAGTTTTTTTCTAGGTTTCTGCCAATAGCTATCAGAGAACCGCCATCAGCTTATTCTTCCCTCTGACCGCTGACCGCTGACCGCTGACCGCTGACC
>JBCCUO010000421.1:0-4536 GCA_039196805.1 Planctomycetota bacterium
CCACCGCCAAGCCGCGGACCTTGCCCCCTGCATCCTTCTGCGGCGGCTGAATCCAGCCAATCTCCAGCGTCTCCGGCCATCTTGTCTCGACACGAACTTGACTGATTCGCGGCGTGATTGGTGCGATCAGTTTCCACTCAGGACGCTGACGCGGCTGGGCCAGTTCGATCGCCAGAGGCTGTGTGGTCTGCTTGGGGCGGAGGAACAGTTGTTGCGATCCCGACCCAACCAGGCACCCTTGCAACAGTCGCCGCGATTCCGAATGGGCTCGCGCAGCTTCGGTCCAACGAAACGTGACGGCATCATCGGCCTGTTCCAGCAGAGCAACCACCGGCTCTCCGCCACTGCCGGTGATCTGCCAACCGCCGGCGGCCTGCTTCGATACCTGCAGGCTCACCGGAACGGGAAACTTCAAGTCGATCTGTGGGGGAAACTCGGGCCACGGCAAGGTCAAAGGCTTCAGATCGTCACGACGAGGCAATAAGACGCTTGCTGAAACGTCCATTTGAGTCTCTTGAACTGAATTGGACGAACGGTCCTCCACTGGCGGTAGGTTGGCAAGCTCACTTGGCGACGAAGGGTCGGCCGGCTCAGGTTGGGAACCCATTAAGGAGGCATCGTCGGTTACTGAGTTCGTGGTCTCCGTCTCTGTCGGATTCCCCCCATCACCGGACGGGACGGACTTGCCTACGTCCGCTGGCTCGGGCGGCATCGCAAACTCGATCTCGATCTCTGGAATCAAGTCCTCGCCATCCAGGTCGCTACTACTTTCGGCCAACGCACTCGTCATTTCTTCTTCGATCGAGGTGAACGTCGCTAGCGGCGAATCGTCAACGGGCACTGCCGTTGGACGCACATTCTCGGACTCGCTTTGGTCAACCGACTGGGACGAAAGCTGGTCCGCGGCAGGCCAGAAAGCCACGGTCAGCAGCCCGCAAAGAACAAATGCCAGAGTGACTCCTGACGCTACGACCACCACCCGTCGTGAGAGCTTGGATGGACGATCGTCCGCCTGGGCGACGGAGTGAGTTGATGCGACGTTGATGACAGTTGACTCCATCGCCGACGCATTCGAACGACTGACTTGGGACGTCGTCGCTTCCTGGGACTCGTTCGTTTCGATGTCCCAGCCCTGCTGGCGGAACAGCCGATTGACGCGATCGGTCGACGTCACGGCTTCGCCGGAAGGGGAATCCGCATCATCGCCTGTTGCCTCGGTCTTAACGTTCAGTCTTCCGTCCGGTCCGATCTGGATGTCTGTCAGCTTGAGTGCCGGCCAGGGGGCAGACGTCGCGTCGTGTTGCCGGGCTAGCGAGACCAACTGGGCGTGAAACTGATGCAGCACATCGCGGGGCGGCGAGCCCAATCGCGCCAGCAGCGAATCGAGCGATTCTTCTGACATGCGGTATCCGCGTCCGTTAATGGCAAAGCGTCGAGTTCCAAACGCCGCTTGGCGCGGCGGCCCGCATCTTAGCAGCACGGGTCAGTCCACGGCGTCGGTTGGCCAAATCGATCTTGACAACCGTTTCGTTCGATAGATGCGGCAAACTTTTCCCCAACAGATCGTGTGGAATGATCAAACCCATTGGTCCAGTCGTGCCGATAAGTCCGCCTGAAGCGGTTGTTCTGCAACGCGCAGATATTGCGACTGTTCCGATTGGATTGGATCCATCTCGGGCCGACGCATTGCGGTGCAGTCACAAGTCAGCATACGGCCCATTGTCAGGCGGCACCGGCCGCGGAGACGTTCGCAATGCAAACACATCCACTCACCGAAGTTGCTCGGTCCGCGCGTCAGAAGGCCGCACATCCGAAGAAAAGGTTTGGCAGCATGACTGGAATTTCAAGACTCATCATCGTCACGCTAGCCGCACTGCTGCTGGCCGGCCCCCTAGGCCTGGTGGCGCATGCTCAGCCCGACCGCGTCATGGCGGCCAACTATGACTTTGAATCGAGTGGATTCGTTCAGCCTACAGGTGCCGTCTCACCGGCACTCTACGCGGCGGGATTCACCGGCAATGTCATGGATCAACCCGTTGCACCTGTTGGTTTCCTGCAGGGCATGGGCGGATCAGCATGCGATGCCGGATGCGATGGTGCTTGCGGCATGGGCGACGCTTGCGGTTGTGGACCGGCTTGTGGTTGCGGGACGAGCGGTGGCTGCGGATGCGGCATGGGCTCAGGGTCGAGTGGTCTCGCTCACCTGTGCCTGTTCTGTCGCGGCGGCGGATGCTCGGCTTGTCAGAGTTGCAGTCCCCAAGCGATGGCCGGTCTGATCGGATTGCTGATGCCGTACAGCGAAGGTGGACTCGGCGCCCAGCGATGGTACGACCTGTCCGCGGAGGCAACGTACCTGGGACACGACGCTCGACCGTTTGGAGGGATCAATGGCGTCGTTGCCACGGATGGAATCAATGGAACGCCCGTTCTGCGTACATCCGATCCGGATGCTGGCGACGACTACGAGTTTGGCACGCGACTCTCGGCCGCGTTCATCTTCGGACCGGGTGGCAACATCGAAGCGACGTACATGGGCGGTAACGAGTGGGATTCGACCTCGACCGTGACCAGTCCCGCAGACATCACTTTCACATCACCCATTACCATCAACAGCGGTGCAACGCTCTATTCGTTCATCAGTGATTTTGGTGTGACTCCAGGTGGCGGATTCGACGACACTGACCGTTCGATCTCGCAAAGCTTGGAAAGCTCCAGTGCATTCCACAGTGGCGAAATCAACTATCGACGTCGCACAGTCGGACCTTACCAACGATTCCAATGGTCTTGGCTGATGGGGCTGCGTTACCTTCGCTTTAGCGATAGCCTTCGCTACGCGATCATTGGGATCGATGACAACGCAGCGACCGCCGATGACCTGCGATTCTTCGACGCCAACAACCGCGTTCAGAACAACCTGTTTGGTGCCCAACTGGGTGGTGACCTCTGGTGGAACGTCGTTCCCGGTGTTCGCCTGGGGCTGGGTGCAAAGGGAGCGTGGTTGCAGAACGACGTTGACCGAAGCAATGTCTATTCAGCGAACAGCTTGGGGCCAGCCGCCACACGTGGGACGCTCGGGATCAACGACGGTGATCGCCGCGGGACCGTGATGGCAGAGTTTGAAGCCAAATCACTCTACCGACTGACGTACTCTTGGACCCTACGCTCGTCCTACTACGTGGTGGCGATTGATGACATTGCCGCGGCGGGTATCGACTCCACCGGGCTTCAGTCCTTTGCCAACGGCAGTGCGTTGTCGGTCGGCAATGTCCAGTACGACAGCTTGACGATCTCCGGTTTCACTTTTGGAGCGGAATACCTCTGGTAACCGCATCGCTAACGTCATGACCTACAAAAAGCCCTCGCCCTTCCAGCGGAAAGGCGAGGGCTTTTTTCTTTCAAGGGTATGTGATGCATCGTCGACAGACCACTCCGTGGTCCCGAGCCGCATCATCCGCGCAGCGAATCAACCCGGCCAATTCGTAGCGGAAGCCACTGGAGGCTTTCGACGGCGCGACCAATCGTCGTCACGCCACCCACTGACCGCCGAAACTCTCCGCGAGTTGCGCTACGACTTCGGCGAAACTCCGCTCGGTTCGCTAAGGCAGTTTCTTGACGCGAAGGTTGCGGAAGTAGCACAGGCTATCGGGATCGTGTGCTTGCAGTGCAATCGTGCCCTCGCCCAATCGTCGTTCGAACGACTTGCTGAACGCCTCTTTGCTTTCCGGCTCGGTGTAGTCCACCATCGTCTTGCCGTTCACCTTCAGGACAATGTGGCGACCTTCCACGATAATCTCTTGGGTGTACCACTCGTTGTCCTTGACGCCCGGGTCATCGACGTTTTCCACGGCGTACAGACTGCTGGTCTTCTTGGGGTCTTTGTGCGAGACGTTGACTTGGCATTCGTAGCCATACTTGGGCCAGCCGGTGGGCTGAAACTTGGTGTGGAAGTAGATCCCGCCATTGCTGCCCGGCGTGGTTTTGACCTCGGCTTTGAAGTGAAAGTTTTTCATCGGCGCCAAGTCACCCACATAGAACAGGTGTGAGCGTGGCCCATTGCTGACGATCGTGCCGTCTTCGATTCGCCAACTGCTTTGGTTCTCGTCCGCCATCTTCCATCCAGTCATCGTCTTGCCATCAAATAGCGAGACAAATCCGGTTTCAGCTGCGGATTCGTCGGCATGAGCCAAAGACGCGGTCGCGATGCCAGCCAGCATCGCCATTGCAATCATACGGAGCATTCAGCCACCTTCGTTGCGGTGTGGTTGTTCGGAGATTCAAGCCCCGCATTCTACACAGGATTGATCGCGTCGTGGATGGCAGTCAGCGGTCGGCGGTCAGCGGTTGGCCGCTTTCGAATCGCACAGCGAAGGTGATCGACGGGTTCCGACGCAATCCAAGGCGCCGATTGCATCCCTCCGTGCTCGTACTCCTGCTCCTGCTCGTACTCAGCGTAGCGGTACTCGTATCTGGAGCCGGCCGGATTGACGATGCGCCGCTTCGATCACGAACGACTCGACGGTGACCGATCATCGATCG
>JBCCUO010000422.1:0-4526 GCA_039196805.1 Planctomycetota bacterium
CCCGTCGGTGCCGTCATGTTCGCCATTGGCTCAGTGTGGTCAAACGGCTTCCGGTTTCACGACACGACTGACTCGGCAATCTGTTGGGTTTGTCGGCACTGCGTTTCACAGAGCCGATGCGAGACTTGGGTAAAGACAAGGCCGCAGGCCTGGGTACTTCTTGCAGGGCGCACGCGGCAGTGACGCAAGCAAACAGTCGGGCCGTTGGCCCTGAGGGGCATGTGTGCGGACTCACCCAGCCCTGCGGACTGGGCTAGGCAAAGTTCCGGGCCGTTGGCCCTATCGAGCCGACCGCACAAACAACACCGCTAACAGCAATCGCCAAGAGCTTTCTCCTGCTGACCGCTGACCGCTACCGCGCGATGCTGACGTCGGTGACTTTCCAGTCCTCTTTCTGAATCGTGACCTCGTAGTCCGGGAAGCCGGGAACGCTGCCTCGCAGTCCTTTCGGCTTGTCCTTGTAGACGGTCATGACGATGAAGTGATCGTCGTCGGCAAGGTACTCGCGGTCGTAGCGCTCGAGATCGACTTCCCGGCGTTTCATCTCGGCCTCGAAGGCCGCTTCGGCTTCGGCGGGAATCTTGTCGATCGGTTCGGGGATCGCTGGTGCCATGTCAGCTTCAGTTGAGGGTGCGTTCGGTATTGGTGTGCGGGTCATACTCACGGTAAGTCCCGCTAGGAGTACCAAGGTAACCGCGATAGTCAGGGTTGCCCGCTGCATCGGCTCGTATCCCCCGTCGGTCGGCGTTGGAAAAACCGTCGCTATTGTACGCGTCTTGTGAGGGATCCGCGGTTCGCACTGGGTTGCCCGCCGCGTCCGCGGTGGAGTAGTCCCCGTGCGTGTGATAATCACCAACGACCGTCGTTCCCGCGGGCGCGGACACTGCGGAGGGATCGAAACCGGTGCCGGTCCCTGCCGAGGGTGTGGTGAAGCCGTAGGTTCCGTCGGCATTCTGATAGATCAGTCCGCCGAACTCGGTGTTCGCCGCGATGCTTTGCCCATTGGCGGCATCCAACGCGGCCACGGCAGCAGCATCTTGGCTGGCGAAGCTGGGCGGAGGGATCGGAGCACCGGGGGCCCCCATTCGTCCGGGACCACCCACGTCACCGATCAAGACGGTTCGCAAGGCCGCCAGCTTAGCATCCCCCAAGAAGACTCCGCAGGCACCCATGTCCATCGACGGAACCCAGCGAGCGGCCGGCATGTTGTGAATCAAGACGGTGAACGAACCCTTCACAATGGGCGGCGGGATGGGCGGCGGTGGGTGCACCAGTCCGGCCGAAATGGCTCCGGTGCAAATGCAGGCGCAACGAACATGTGCCGCCGGCATGCCCTCGATGATCACGGGTGCCGAGACACACAGCGGGCAGGGTGCGGGTGCAGCCGGACCGATCACTCCACTGGGGACAACCATATCGTGGGTGATCGGATCAGTGATTCGAGCAGCGGGAAACATGGATCAGCCTTCTGAGGTCGGACTTGAATCGGTTGCACTGGGTTCTCGCTCGATCGACCATCCCAGTTGCTCGAATTCTTTCGATGGATCGTCGGTCATGATCAGCGTCCACGCCTCGGGTTGATCCGCCTCGGCAAAGACCCCCGCCAATCCCGGCATCAGCGCCGCCACGACGTCGGTCGTCGTTTCGGTCAACTGAGGACGCATGATCTCCGGTCGAGTGAACAGCCCTGCTGATGCCATGATTGTCTTTACCGGAATGGGCTCATCCTTGGGGCAAAGCACAACCAGCATTTGGTTGCTTCCAAACAACTCGTCCACCAAGGGGCCGCGGGGAATCCATTGATCGTCCATGAGTGCGATGGGGGACGCGAACCTTCGTTGTGGCATCGGCAGGAACGAATAGACGAACGAATCCTCGGGCAGTTGTTCTCGGACCGCTTCATCGATCGCCTGTGAATCGACAACCAAGACAGGTTGGTAGAGCGTTTCCAGCGTGGCGATCCAACCGGAGGCGGATGCCGGCGCGAGCGGACCACCCATCACGTACGTCCCAGCTTTGGACTGAGACATCGACAGCGTGTCAGCAGACGCTTTGGTTGCTTCGGGTGACACTGCCAAAGGCGCGACAAAACCGCTGGAAGACGTCGCGGACGCTGACGCGTTGATTTTGCTCGAAGTCGGTTTTGCGGCTTCCACTTCACGGGTTTGTGGCGGTCGACCGCCATCGATTCGACACTTGAACTTTGTATTGCCTGCTTCGATCAAGTCTCCGTCGGCCAGTACGCCTTGCGACACCGGCTGGCCGTTGAGCAATGTGCCATTCGTGCTTTCCAGGTCCTTGAGGCGACACACGGCGGCGTCCGTCGACAGTTGAAAGTGCCGCGAGGAGAGCATTTGATCTGCTGGGTATTCCCAATCGGATGAGCCATCGCGTCCGACGGTCAGCGTTTGGAACGGACGCAGCGAACGCCGAGGGCCTGCCGCATCGGCCAGATCGATCTGTAGGGTGACTCTTAGTTGCATCGCGATACGCTAAGCGTCGGGTTCCCATGCTTGCGCCGGTTCGTCGGGAGCTGCAATCTTGGCATTCGTTGGGCTATCCGGCGCCGCGCCGGAGCCTGTTCCGGCGGCGCCACCGGAATTGACTTTGACCATCAATCCCTGGATCGTGACGCCGGCGGGACCGATGTCCACGAAGCCGCCAGGTCCGACCAGAGACAGCTGAACGCCCGCTTCAATGATCACTTTCATGCCCGCTTTCAAGTGAATCTCTTGGCCGGCTTCAACGGCTTGTTTCTGCGTGACTTTGGTTTGATGATTGGCACCAATGGTTTCTGAAAGACTGCCACCGATCTTGATCCGTTCGTCTTGACCGACGGTTCGGTCGTTGCCTTCGCCGATTGTTTCAGTTCGCTGCTTTTCAATCGACACGCCAAGGTTGCCACCATTGTCCGCGTCGCCGGAGCCGACAGCCAACTCGTAGTTGCCTTCGATCTGCTCGATTTGGTCGCGTTTGACGTTCAGATGCTTGTCCTGCCAAACCATCTCCTTCTGGTCGCCACCCTTGTTGCCGTCCTTTTCCCAGCCAATGACTTGATGGCGATGACCGTAGATGCGTTCCTTGGAGTCATTCTTGACGCGCGTGTCCATGTTTTTCTGTGCTTGAACATAGACCCTCTCTTCATCCTTAAGGTCTTCAAACGTTAGCTCGTTGAATCCTTCACCCCCTTTGGACGAATTGGTTCGCAGTGTTGTCCGCGTCTTGTGTTGCGGGAGTGGATAGTGGGGCATGTTCTGCGCGTGGTAGACGCGCCCGGTGACCAACGGCCGATCAGGATCGCCTTCCAAGAAACTGACCAGGACTTCTTCGCCGATTCGCGGTATGTCCATTGCTCCGAATCCGCTTCCCGAGTGCGACTGGGCAACGCGGATCCAGCAGCTGCTCTTGTCGTCCAGTTGGCCGTAGCGGTCCCAGTGAAACTGGCACTTCACTCGGCCGTACTCGTCGGGAAAGATCTCTTCGCCGTCGGGTCCCGTGATCACCGCCGACTGAATGCCGCTGATGATTGGCTTGGGGGTCGTGCGACGTGGGCGGTACACTCGCGAAGAGGGAATGCAGGTGAACGTGTTTCGGTAATCCGATCCGCTGGACGCCGATGACTCGTATCCCATCTGTTCGCTTGCCGAATGATGAATCGAGGTGATCATCACCTCGGCACCTTTCTCCGATGAATCCTTGTGTTCATCGATCGTAAATCGCCCTCCGACCTGAAACGACTTGCAAGTGCTGGAGGATTGGACGATCTCGTGACGGGTCTCTTCGGCTTCCATTCGCAACGTCGCTTCGGTCTTTCCAATTCCCTTGTCCGGATACTCGCCTGGGTAATCGTAAAGTTCGTAGCCATTGATCCCAGCAAGATCGACGATGGTCGGCTTGTCCGCCGAAATGTCGTCGTTGGGCGTGAGAAAGTTGTAGTCGTTCTGAGCGTACTTGCCCGAGACGTACTGGAATCGGCGTTCCCAACCGGTGATGTGATCCGCAACGGCCGCCGTACCGCTGTCGTAAGGAAACGAGACCTTCGACTCCGGCAGCGTGTAGGCTCCATTGGCGTGATCGGTGATCACCATCTTGTGAGCGCCGTCGGAGTGCTTGAAGTAGAACGACATGCCTTCCTGTTCCATCAGACGACTCAGGAAGTTGAGGTCGGTTTCCCGGTACTGAACACAGTAATCCCAAGACTTGTGCTGGCCCTTCAGGTCCGGCTGATAATCAGCAAAGCTGAACTCGCCCAACACATCGTCGATGATCGTCGGGATATCGGTTTCTTGAAAGATCTTGCAATCGCTGGTTCGGCCCAGGAACCAAAGCCAAGGCACCACCTCGACTCGATAGTTCCTGCGGTCTTTCTTGTCGACATCTCCGATCGCCAGCTGACTGACGTAGCCATGCCAGTGCCGTCTTGAGCCATCGGCCAATTCGATGCTCCAACCGATCGGTGTCCCGACCAAATCCTTCGGCTTGATCGACGGATCGTCGCTGATCATGTCCAGCTGGTAGCGAAACAG
>JBCCUO010000423.1:0-4522 GCA_039196805.1 Planctomycetota bacterium
GGAGCGAGTGGATCCCGGTGATGCGGACGTTCGGATCGATCAGTGGTTGGAGTCAACGCATCGAATGCCGATGTTGCTGGTGACGACTCGGTCGCATTTGCCGCGCGAAGAGCGGCTGCCGGCGTCGGTCACGGTGTTGAACGCCGATGCCTTGATGAAGACTTGGAATGCCTCTGGCGATCGTGAGATTCTGGACGAACAAAGGCGATCCGCATGAGTCGTTACATTGCCTTGTTTCAAAAAGATCATTGGATCCCTCCGCTGGTCATCGGTCTGCAAGTCTATTTCGTCGGGATAACGTTTCGTAGCCTGCCGGCTTTGGCGGTCATGTTCGCAGTCGCGACGATGCTAGCCTGGTTGCAGCGTGACCATTGGGACCAGTCAAAGCCGAATCTCGATACGCCGTCCGTGCGACTTGATGGTTCGTGGAATCGGACGCTCTGGGAGATTGGTCGTTACTTGGCCGTCAGCTTGGGGTTCGCACTCTTGTTTCTGGTCGTGATCGGGCTGACCGCTGCTTGGCGAGTGGCTCCAGGAGTCAGCAGCGCCAGTCCTTGGTCACTTGCGTTGGCGATCGATGTCTTGGCCCATGCGTCGCTCTCGATGTTGCTTTTGCTTTGGATTCTGAGACCGCGGCGTGGGCATGTCGCGATGCTGCCTTTGGGGATGACCTTGGTGGTGAGTTGCGTTTCAGGCGGCGTGGTCAGCCGGCTGGTCACGGCCCAAATCACGGCGGCCATCGTGACCTGTCTTGGGTTTGTTTTGGCTTCGCGTTGGATTGTTTCTGCGGACCAACGTCCCCGTCTCGGTGCATCGGATTTGACGATCGGGGGTGAACGAAAGTCGCAGACGTCTTGGATCGTCCCCGTGATCGGATTGTTGACGATTTCTTTGCTGTTCATGGTCACCTCCGTGATCGCTCGCGGGACCCAAAACTCACTCGCCGACATTCAGGCTTTGCTGCAAGAGCGAATCACCGACTCAATCGAGTCAGTCGATCCGAACCTTCGCATCGGCATGGGGCGATATGTAAGTGGCGGCTCGATTGGATCGATTCGCAGCAACCTTCTCGAGCAACCGGACGCGACCGCGCTGCGTATTTACAGCGACGATCCGCCAGGCTATCTCAGAGGATCGGTCTTCAGCTACTACGAAAACTCACACTGGAACAAGCGAGCGCCGCGTGGACGCTCCCAGCGAGCGTTTGTGGATGACTATCGCGAAGTCGAACCGAACGGCGCATCCTCGATGCCGATGCTTCGAAGATTTGACCTTGCCACCAGCATCGAGCAGCTTGAGCGTCGCACGGCTGAGTTGAGAATCGAGGGGATCCCCGAGAAGGGGACGCTTGTCTTCACGCCCATGAACTATCAGTGGGTGGAAGCAGATTCGGAGCGTTTGGCGATTAGTCCCGACCACTTGATCCGTCCTGGATGCATTCGCATCGAACAGCCGTACATCCTGGGGGCCACGCCCGATGGTGACGTAGAGAACTTATCCAGCGTTCGCCGCCGGGATATGAGCCGGCTGAGTCAAAGCATCGCGGGGATAATCCGTCGCTATGCCCGGAGCCTCTTCAACGAGGGTGACTCGGCACGCGAGAAGGCGAGACTGGTGAGTCGCCACTTTCAAACCAAGTATCAGTATTCACTCGATCCGATTTCCCGTCCCGCGCGAACAGATCCGATCGCGCATTTTTTGGCCACCAATCATCCGGCTCATTGCGAATACTTTGCAACGGCGACGACGCTGCTGTTACGCGCCGGCGGAGTGCCCGCACGGTATGTAACGGGTTATGTGGCGAGCGAACGCAACGACGACGATGACTACTGGATTGCCCGCAATCGCGACGCTCATGCTTGGGTCGAAGCCTATGATGACGCGAGCCAAACGTGGTTTGCCGTTGAGTCGACTCCTGGGCGAGCCTACCAAACCGTGACGCTGCCCACCGATGAATCGGAGCTGGAGGGTCTGCTGGATGACTTGGATGATTCCGCTTTGGTAGGTTCAGATTCGATTTGGCAGCGGTTGAGCGGCTGGCTATCGACACTTCGTTTGGGCGATGCCTTTGTCACCACGTTGCAGCTGGCTCAGTGGCCTCTCTTTTGCTTCCTGATCGTGGTGCTTATCGTTCGCATTCGCAAATCGGCAAATCGTGGGCTAGACCTCGCTGACCAGAAATCGATCCGAATGCTCAAGGGGGTCGAAAAACGTGTTCGGCGTGAGTTGGCGATCAGCCGCGAGCCGTTTGAGACGCTGCACCAGTTTGCCTATCGGATTGATGGTCCCCATTCCGCAGCGGACGGGGCATCCGTGCATGCGGAAGCTGCTAAGCGAAAGTCGCTGGCCAATTGGCTACGCCACTACGCGCTTCGTCGCTATCAAGGTCAGCAGCCAGAGCCGTATCGAGCTTGAGGGACGCAACGAAACGGATTGCGAGAAATTGCCGCCGGCTAGAACGGCTTGCACGTTCGGCAAGGTTTCAACAACCCGCTGCCGAGCTGGGATGGCGATACGGCATGCGTGTTGGTTTTGGCACGCAGGTGATAGCAGCCCTCGCGATGCACGGTGGTGTTATCGCCGATAACGAACAGCTTAGGCTGCAAGTCGATTTCCTTCGCCAATGACTGAGTGGTCTGTTTCGCAGATGGCGAAGGGATTTCAGACGGTTGCACTACGGGGGAGGCGGAGGAATCATCCGATTCCGACCCGGCATTGATCGCAACCATGGTGCCGATGCCCGTGAGCCCAACCAAACTCGCTGCGAGCGCTGGGATCCAGCGCAGTTTGCGCCGAACGGTGGGGTTGGCTTTGTTCTTTCCAGAAAGGTCGGCGGCGATCGGACGCTTTGACGTCACGGCGGAACGTGTCTGCATTTCCGCGGCGTCTCGGATCGTCTGAAGTTGTTCGATGGAATGTGAGTCCAGTGAGCGCGATGCTTGATCGATCGCTTCCTCAGCATCGGAGTGATTGCCAGTCGATAGGTCGGCGATGCCGTCACGGCTATCGCTGCTTGAAGACGATTCACCCAAATAGCCTCGCATCTCGGCTAACACCGCGGCAGCGCTGGCGAAGCGATCATCTGGCTGCTTGGCCATCAGACGCTGGCAGATCGCGACAACCTCGGGATCGACCGTGGCCAGCTGCTTTTCCTGTCGCACTGAGTTAATCGGTTCCGGTTCGGACAGCTGATGAGCCAGCAAGCGTTCCGTATTCGTTCCACTGGCAAATGGCGGCCGACCGGTGAGAAGAAAATAGAGTGTGCATCCGAGACTGTATAAGTCGGTGCGTGCGTCGATGTCTCGGCTGTTGAGGGCTTGTTCGGGGGAGATGTAGTCAGCGGTGCCCAGCGTTTTGGTCGGATCGGCAGTGATTCCTCCATCTTCGTCGGTCTGCAGCAGCGCGAGGCCAAGATCGGAGATTTTGACGGTATCCGTTGGGTCCAGCAGCAAATTTGCGGGCTTGATGTCACGATGGATCAATCCGGCTGCGTGAGCATGATCAAGACCGGCGGCAACTTGCTTCAAATATCGGATGGCCTGGGGACCGTCTATCGGACCTTCACGTCGAACCCGCCGCTGCAGGTCGCTGCCGTCGACAAATTCCATCACGATGTAGTGACGATCTTCCGCGACATCAATGTCGTAGACTCCAACGATGTTCTGGTGGCTCAGTTTGGCCAGGGCCTTCGCCTCCTGCCGGAACCGTTCCAAACTGCTAGCGTGGGCGCTGCGTTTCTTGGGGAGCACCTTGAGTGCCACCTGTCGTTCCAGAAGCTCGTTCTCCGCCAGGAAGACTCGACCCATGCCGCCGGCACCCAGCATCCTGAGCACGCGAAACTTGCCGAACTTCAAGCCGCGGAATCGACCGCGCAGCAGGTTCGCCGACTGCCAGTCGGTTAGAGTCCCATTCGCACGTAGATACTCGGCGAAGTCGTCCGCCGGCCCGGAAACGTGTTGAGGGTCCAGCCTGGCGGCCGCCGTGAATTCCAAGAAATGCCGCTCGATCGCGTCGGCTGCCAACAGCCCGCTCTGCTGCAGCATTGAGGCAAAAGCCTGCACGGTGACGTCCGGTTTCGACTTGATCGCCGCCACGCCGTCGTCAGGTGCATCGCTCGAAGTCATCAAGTCAGGACAGCCGTCAGGATATCGGTTACCAAAGACGACCCTAGTCTTTCGCAAGTGGCTCTTCGATTCGATGGTTTGACCGAAAAAAACGAGGAAATTCTTCATTCCTTGATGATCCGAGGCCGCGCATGCAAGCGCAGACATCTCATTTTCCTGCAGGAAATCCTTGCCAAGCTGATCGATCTGCAAGAAAAACCGATCGATTGATCATGGGTTGATTGAATACCTCATGTGAGTTGTTGATACTATCCGTCCTCGGGGTATCGAGATATCGAAGGGAACACACCGAGTGCCGACGCTGGTTGATTGCCATCACTGTGGCCGCATCATCGAAGTGCCACCTGAGCACGCTGATCGACGCATTCATTGCAAATGCGGGGCTGAGTTATGCGCCA
>JBCCUO010000424.1:0-4521 GCA_039196805.1 Planctomycetota bacterium
CCGTACTCATGCCGGCAAGGTCCGCTCCCATCCGCCGCATCATTCGATACTCTGCTCGAGTCTCGTAGTTGGGGCCAAGGGTCGCCAAGTAGGTTCCTTGATGCGCCGGGTGACCCTGCCGAGTCAGCGATTCCGTGGCGCGAAGCGACAATTCCAGGTCGTACATTGCACCCAACCGATTCAGTACTCCATGGTCGCTTGGCAATGCGTCTGGATCAGCACCTGACGACAACGACTGGGGTGATCCGTAGATCCAGTCGATGTGATCGCGAATGATGACGATGTCTCCGACCTGGTACGTCGGCCGCAAGCCTCCGGCAGCGTTGCTGACGATCATCAAACCGGCGCCCAACGCGCGCATCACGCGAACGGGAAACGTGATCTTATTGCGATCGTGCCCTTCGTAAGCGTGAAACCGTCCCGCCATCGCCGCGACCCGACGGCCCTGCAGCGTGCCGATCAACAACTGACCGCGATGGCCGCCGGCGGTCGTGGCAGCGAAACCTGGGATCTGGCCGTAATCGAATTGGGCCTCGGCAGAGATCTGGTCCGCAAGCTGCCCCAGGCCACTGCCAAGAATCAAGCCGGCATCCACCTTCTCGGGGCAGCGAGCTCGGATGAATTCAGTTGCGTCCCGCAGAGATGCGTCCACCATCAGCCCTAAGCAATGCGAATCTGATCCGACTCTGAAACGATGCCACGAACCAACGCTTGCAAACGAGGAGCCGCCTCGCCGGCAACAGCGATGATTTCGTCCACGTTGGCAGGCTTCAACGCGTCGGGCAAACACATGTCCGTGATGACGCTAAGCCCCACCACCTTCAAACCGCAATGCACAGCCACGATGGTCTCAGGCACGGTACTCATTCCCACGACGTCCGCACCGATCATTCGGAGAAAGCGATACTCGGCCTTGGTCTCCAGACACGGTCCCGTAACGGCAACGAAGACGCCTTGATGAGCCTGAAAGCCGTTTTGCCTGGCGATGGCAAGCGTGCGATCCACCCACTGTCGATCGTACGGCTCGCACATGTCGGGAAACCTTGGGCCAAGCCGATCATCGTTGACGCCAATCAAAGGGTTGTCGCCCAGCAAATTGATTTGGTCCTCGATGACCATGATGTCGCCGGACTTGAAATACGGATTCAAGCCGCCGCATGCGTTGCTGACGACCAGCAACTCTGCTCCCAGTTCCTTGAAGACGCGAACCGGCAACGTGATCTGCTTCAGCGCGTACCCTTCGTATTTGTGAAACCGGCCCTCCATCGCCACTACGGGAACATCGTCCAATGTTCCACAAACCAAGCGGCCCGCGTGACTGGTTGCGGTGGACTGCGGAAAGTGAGGGATGTCCGCGTAATCGATGGTCGCTTCCACGTCGATCTGCTCGACCAAGCCACCCAATCCAGTCCCCAGAATGATGCCAACTCGCGGGGTCTTCGCAAACTGATTTCGAATGAACGCGGCGGCTTCGTTGATCTTGTCGTACAGGTCCAGCATGTCTCACTCTCAGGGGGACGGAAAGCGGGAGCATAGCACACCGGCGCCGTCTACCAGAGCCACCAACTATCCGTCGCCAGAACGTAGCCGGCCAAAACAGCGTTGCTGGTGGCGTGAGCCACGATGGCGCTGATCAGGTCGCGACGATACCACGTCAGCGCGGTGAGCAGCAAAAAGTAAGTGATTGCCGCGAACCACTCGGGGTGTGACAGAGTGAATAGCAACGTGCTCACTGCGGTCGATCTCGCGTCGACCCGTCCGACCCGTACTTGCGTCCAATCGTCGTCGATCAACCAACGCACCAGGAAGCCTCGATAAAACACTTCCTCCGCGATTGGCACCAAAAGGACCAGACCGATCAAGCGCACACCCAGGAAGGCGTAGACGGCTGCCCCAGATCCCAGTTCATCGAACGGACTGAGCCCGACTCGCTCGCCCGGTCGCAACGACTCGGGAAGCCACGTTGTCAGCTTGGACTCCAGGTGTAGCTTCGAAAGCACGATCCAGGCAACGATTCCGATGATCCCTGCAAGCAAAGCCAATGGGAGTCCCACGGTCCACGGCGGACTGGGCCGGAGAACGATTTCCCGATAGTCGGGCCGCCACATCGACCAGACAATCGTCCCGGCGGTTGCCAGGGCCGCGATGGCATACGCCACGGCATATCCCGATTCTTCGAACCGAGCCGCCATGGAGGTACCAACGATGTAAACGGCCAGCGGGGCGACGAAACGCGGGTCCATCGGCATCCTTTCAATTGATCTTGATTCGTTTTTGCCAAAAACTCTAACGTCGCTGCCGCGGAAGATCCGCCCTGCACAGCACCAACGGCCCCTGACCCGATCAGCGTCCGCTTTATCGTTGGTGACTGTTCAAGCCGTCAGGAAGACATCCATGCTGGCCCCATTGATTCGCTGCCATCAACCTACGACCCGCGGCAGGCCTGAAACCCTCAGGTCTCGAACGTCCTGGATGGGCATCGCGACTCCGCGATCGCTACGGACCTGCGTCATGATCGTTGCCGCCGCCTGCCTGACAACCGGTTGCCAGCAAAATCCGTACTTGGCCGCACCCGGCGCAGCCGCTTGGCAACCCAACCCCGCGCAGGTCAGCCCCGTCCAAGCTCAAATCGCCGAACTAAACCGTCGAGTGCAGCTGCTTGACGACAACAATCGCCAGCTCACGACGCAACTTGCCCAGAGCGAGCAGAGAGCCCAGGTCTACCAAGAAGAGCTGCAGCTGGTCCGAAGTCAGCTCGCCGACACCGCATCGCAGTTCGAATCCGCCAAGCTCGCCGCGCGTAACGCGGAGACGCGAGCCCAAAGTCTGCAAGCTTCGACGCGCCTTCGTGGCGGAGGCATGATTCGCCCCAACACCAATCTGTCCCAATTGGCGGGCCGTCTGCAGCTCGGTGGCTTGCCCGTGTTGCAGGATGGCGACAAGGTCCGGGTCGTGATCCCCGCCGATCAGCTCTTTCAGCCTGGCACGGCCAACCTGTTGCCTCAGTCGGCATCGATACTGGACAACGTGGCCGCCCAGCTAAAGTCACTGTTCCCACGACAGCGAATTGACATCGAAGGCCACACGGACACTGGCGATCTGTACGGCGGACAAGTAGCGACCAGCCATCAACTCGCGTCTGCCCAGGCCTCTGCGGTGCTCGACTTTTTGCAGCGTCGTAGCGGCATGCAACCACAGCAACTCTCGATCGTCGCCCACGGTTTCAACCGTCCTAGGGAATCGAACGCGACTCCCGCGGGTCGTGCTGCCAATCGCCGCATCGAATTGGTGATTCGCAGCGAGTCTTTCTAGCGTCGCAGCGTTCAAAGGCTGGCAACTGTCGACCAAATCGTAGCGGAAGCCGCGGAGGCTTTCGAAAGTGCGACCACCCATCGTAACGCCACCCGCTGAGGGCCGAAACTCTACGCGAGTTCCGCTACCGTTACCGCGGAACGCCCGAGCACCAAAGCTGCCGAAGCCGCATCTGTCGAGAGATCACTCCGTGATCCCGAGCCAAGTCGCACCGCGAAGCACTTCAGCCGGATCGTACGCCGCGCCGCTCCCCTGCCTGCGTTCCCAGGAAGCTGCATGCGATGGCGGCCACCCGCCGCCTCTACCGCTGTCGCTCATCTTTAGAGTATTGTTTCAATACCTAGACCTTTGGAACAAGCCAAGAACGAAGCCATGATCAACCGGAACAATCCTTTGCGTCTGTGGGGAATGCTCTTGTTCCAGCTTGCTTGCTGCATCGTACTGCCCCCTCGATCGATCAGCCTGGCACAGGAAACCGAGATCACGGTCGACAAAGAAGTGAAACAGTGGCTGATTCCGCTGTTCGATCGCATTCAAAACGCAACCGTCTCAAGAGCGACGATTGCACTTTCAGAGGAAACGCTTGAGCTGGGAGCCGTCGCCAAGACGCGTGAGTCGACCTACCAGATTGCATCCAAGGCTCCTGACCAATTCACGGTGTACTTCAAGCAGCCTGACGAGCGTCGGCGGGTGTATTGCGATGGAAAGCAAATGGTCGTGGCCGTGTCGCCAGAGGCCTACCTAGCCCCGGTCAAACCGATCAGCACCGGTGAAGCCGTACTCGCGATGCCGGTACCGCTAGGTCCCTATCCCGAACCGCTGTTGGCGCTCACGCTCGCTGGCGTCGATCCATCCGTTTCTTTTCTCAGCGGCATGAAGTCCGTGGCAATGGTGGGCAAGGAAAAGTTTCGTGGCGTTTCACCGTCATTCCACATTCGAGGCGTTCAACAAGACGATGTTAGCTGGGATCTCTGGGTATCGGATGAATCCTCTCCTCGCCCGCTGCGCCTGATCGTCGACATGACCAACATGCTGCGAAGTGATCCAAACGTTCAGATTCCCCAGGGAGTCGAGTATCAATTGCGTTGTGACTTTTCCAGCTGGCGAATCTCGGGCGAAGTCGATGAGAGCCTGTTCGTCTATCAACCCAAGCCGACGGCGAAAGCCTACGACTCACTGGACGACTACTACGAGAGTTTTGCGGACGCC
>JBCCUO010000425.1:0-4509 GCA_039196805.1 Planctomycetota bacterium
CATCGACCGCATGGTTGAGAACGAAAGCGAGTTGGCTGGGCTGACCCGGTTTTTGACCGAGTTCTTGATCTCGCGTGGTAACGACGACGTCGAAGCACTGAACCAGGCGGAAGCGGCCATGTTGCAAGCGGCCGATTCCTTGGCTGCGGCCAATTTCGCGATTGCTCTGGACCAAGAACAGACAGCGTTGCGGTCACTAGCCGAGGCTCGACGGACGTTGGAGGTCTTTTTGAGCACGCAGCTCAGCAACCGACAACAGCAGGCACTTCGCCGCTTCGCCCGCCAACTGCGTCAGAAGCTTCGTCGTGATCCACCCGAGAGCGAGCGGGAAATCGCTGACGCACTGAAACGGATCGCGTCCGAGCAGCGACAGCTCGGCAATAAGGCGCAAGCATTGGCGTCAACCATTAGCTCAACCGCCAACCCATCCGCCGCGGGCAAGGCGGGTGGGGAAGCCGATCGAATGGCCGATGCGGAGTCAAACCCTGAGGATGCTGAGAGCGAGGTCGCCGCGACTCCCACGTCTAACGACGAGAAAACGCCTGAGGGCGAAACGCCCGGTGATGCGACGGCACCTGAGGACGCATCCGCTGAGGAGACCAAGGTCGATGAGGCAGTCGGTGAGGAAGCGGATGGTGATCAGCCGGCCGATCGTGAACTGACGTTTGAAGAGCAGATGGCATCCTTGTACGAGGATCAGATCGATTTATTGGAAAGGGTCGAAGCGATTAAGGAGCAATTGGCGGATCGACTGGCTGACTCTGATCTGATGAGTGCCCGCATGGACGAGGCGGAGCAAGCTCTGGACGACCTGGCGACGTTGGCCCGTCAGTCGGAAGCGAAGGAGTTGTCGCGTCAGAGTCAAACGGCGGCGGATCAGTTGAGTGAGCTGGGCGTCCAGTTGGAGGCGCTCTCCGCGTTCGAACCGGTTGCCCGCGTTTCGTCGGTTCGCGACCTGACCGCATCGATGTCCAAGCTGGAATTGGAGGTCTCCGACACAGTTCGAGAGGCACTGCAGGAAAACGAAGGTGGCCAACAGGGTGAATCAGATTCAACGACTGCCGCCGACGCGCGCGGCGAGAGCGAGAATGGCGTCGCCGAAGAACGAACAGAGATGCGGCGACGACTGGGGCGTCAGTTGCGTCGTCGTGCGGAGACGATCGAAGATGTCTTGAGATCGCCGACCGAGGTGGGCGACATCGAGATGAGCGAAGTGAACGATCGACTGCAAGCGTTCATGGAGGAAACTGACTTCTTGACGGATCTGGAGCAATCTCGCGAAGTCGAGACCGAACTCGACGCTGACGAGCTGACTCGATCCGTCGGAGAGAATGCGATCGAACGAGCAACGCGCTACGCCGAGTTCGCTCAGCAACTGGATCAGATCTATCAACAACTCGTGACACCCCGCCTGTCGAGGTTGAGGCAACTGGAGCGTCAAGCCAATCGGTTGGCTAGGCAGCTCAATGGTGCGAGTGGTCAGCCTCAAGAGGATCAACCACGAAACCGGGCGGGTGTCGGCGGGCTGGCGCGACAGCTGAAAGAGGAAGGGCTGGCCAAGCTGGCTGAGCTGCTGGAGCAGGCAAATGACCCAGCGGAGGAGACAAGTGACGCTTCCGAGGCTCTTCGCAGCGATGGTTCCGGGGAAGACTATTCGCCGCTGGGACAAGGCGTTGGGGGGCGAGTGCAGTTGGTTGTCAAGGAGCTTCGCGAACGAATCCAGGAAGTGTTGCTGCTGGAAATCTCGGTAGATCGCGACGCCCCGGTTCCCGTGCAGTATCGCCGCGCCGTTGATGGATATCTGCGGCGGATCGTGGGTGATGCGTCGGCGACGAGTGACATGCCCCAGTCTGGGGAGAAGACTCCATGAGTCATTTAGCTTTGATCGCCGATGTTTATCTTTCTTGGTTACCTTCGCTGACCGAGGGAGCAGCCTTGCTGTTGGGCGTGGTGTGCCTTGGGATCTGGGCCGTGCTGCGTTTGTGTTGGGGAAAGACCCGGGTGCACAAGCGATTCGGGCTGATGGCGTTGCGAATGCTATCGCTGCTGATCGTGATCGTCATTCTGTTGGGACCCACGATCGTGGACGAGCAAGCGGGCGAGGTGACACGTCCGTCGATGGTGATGCTTTACGATGGCTCGCAGAGCATGCAGTTGGGTAAGCAAGCAACGCGTTGGCAACAGGCGTTCGAGTTCACCCGATCTGCGGAGGATCAAGCCGGAGCGATTCACCAGGGCGACCTGTTATCGTTTCGGTTTGGTCATCGTCTGTCGCCACTGCAAGCAGCGCCGGCTGAGTCGCCGGAGGTGACGCTTGCGTCGACGTCAGGGGACATTTCTGCTGAGACGGCGATGGCAACCACTCGAGCAGGCATTCGTCTTTCGCCGCCAAATGCGACCGACTCAAGGTTGGCCGACGCGATGCGGCAGCTATTGCCTCAGGTCAACTCACGATCAAACAGCGGCGTCGTGCTGTTTTCGGACGGTCGAGTGCGGTCATCGGAAACGGTGGAACAACTGGCCGAGTACTTTGGCGGCGCCAACGTTCCGGTTCATGTCGTGCCGATCGGTCAGGCAAGCGGAGCCGGGGACATTGCGATCGTGTCCTTGGTGGTACCGCCGCGGGTGCGCAAGTACACGGAAAACGAGTTGCAGGTTTTCTTGCGAAGCTTTGGCTACCGCGAGAAACGCACGGTCGTGAGTGTTCGTCGACGCGGGGCCAGCGACGATGACGAGTCCGCGACGTTGGCTTCGCTTCCGATCACGCTGGCTGGTGGCGCCCAGTCGGCTTCGCTGACGTTCCGGGTCGATGACCAACCGGAGGACTTGGTCGTTCAAGTGGAACCGCTGGAAGGTGAGCTGACGACATCGAACAACCGCGTGACGACTCGGATCGACATTGATAGGACGAAAGTTCGGGTGTTGATGCTGACAAACGAACGTCCCGGCACGCAGACGATGACTCAGAGTCTGTTTTCCATTGCCCGCGCCTCAACCGGCAGCGGTCGAATTTCGGTCGCGTCGGCGTTGCAGGCTGACGAAGACATCGAGTGCACGACGCTCTACAGCGCCGGTGGTTCGGTGCCTCGGTTGGTCACCAATAGCGGGTCATCGACGTCCAGCAGCGGTTTCCCCAGGACTCGCGCGGAGTTGTTTGCCTACGATAGTTTTGTGATCAGCAACGTGCCACTCCGCGTCTTGACGGAAGAGCAGACGGGCTGGCTAGCCCAGTGGATCGAAGGCCGTGGCGGATCAATGGTGGTCGTTGGCGACGATGCCCTTCGCCAGGCGGATTGGCAGGGGACTCCTCTGCAACCCTTGCTGCCAGTAATCCTGAGTACGGAATCGGCAGGGTTTCCATCGCCCGTTGGGGTCCGCGTGACTCGCTCCGGCCACCCGGTTTGGCGGCTCAGAATGGGGGAGCGGCTGAACACGCAGTTATTGGCCGAGTTGCCGGAACTGGCGGCGTCCGCGGCCAATCATCGACCTAAGGCGACGGCGGACGTGTTGGCAGTGCAGACCGATGGTGGACAGCCCGTGATCGCGTGTCATCGGGTTGGCCGAGGACGTGTGCTGGTATCGACCGCGTCGCTGGCAGGAACGGCATTAGAGCTGCTGGCCAGCAGTTGGGGGCCACAACCGGAACGCGTTGCCGGCAAACTCTGGCGCAACATTGTGTACTGGGCGACCGAAGGATCGTCGACCGGGCGTCGGCGATTGATCGCTCAGTCGGACAAACGCTTCTATCAGCCGGGGCAACGCCTGACGATCTACGCGTCCGCGTATGACGAAGCCGCCCGCCGGACTCAAAAGTACCGCGTGTGGGCGATGTTCGAACCGGAGTCTCTGGACGACATGTCGCTCTATTCGCCGATCCTTTGGCCGGACAATGTCGTTAGAGACAGTGGCGAGGTGGGGCCACGAATCGCTTGGGGGGAAGAGCTGCAGTTGGGGCGTAGCGGCGATGATGATGGCTATCAGCTTGATTTGACGCTGAGCGAAACGGGGGGTGATGGCGACAGTGGGTTGCGAGTGGAGATGACCGCCTATGAGGGCCAGGAAACGGACAGTGGCTTCGACCATGGCACGCAGGTCGACAGCACATCGCTAGCGATCCAGATCTTGAGTGATCCGTTTGAACAGCAGAATCCGCTTCCGAATCACGAACTCTTGCGACGCGTTGCGACCGTTTCCGGAGGTAGCGTGCTTGAAGAACCGGCTGCACTCGCCAAGCTGTTGCGAGAGCGACCGGAAACGATTGGTCCGCCCAAGGTGCAAACAACGCCGGCCTGGAGTCGCTGGTGGTTGTGGGGCCTTCTATTGGGATTGATCTCGACCGAGTGGATTTGGCGGAGGGCGACAGGGCTAGCTTGAGCCAGCGCAAGGGAAAAGCTGACATTTCCAACCGTGATTGATGGAAACGTTTCTGAAAATCGAGCATTCATCCTTGGAGGCGGGGCGAATGACAGGCGACAATGAGACCCCCGAATTACAACGAATGAACGAGAG
>JBCCUO010000426.1:0-4505 GCA_039196805.1 Planctomycetota bacterium
CCTCACTTGGCGGTGATCCATAGCCCTGCGTCGGTTGCGGCGGAGGCGGTTCGTTCCGCTCGGACTTCGGTGTTCTTTGAGCTTTCCGATATCCCGACCGGAAAAATCATCCAAGTGACCAGTCCGCTGCCGGGCGACGGGAAGTCGACCATTTCGGGGAACCTGGCGGCTTCGATCGCTCAGAGTGGCAAGAAGACGGTCATCATCGACTGCGACCTTCGGCGTCCACAGATCACCGACAACTTCGCCTCAAGTGACCGCCTTGGTCTGACAGACGTGTTGGATGGCCGCTGCGAGTACTTGGACGCGATTCAGCCGACTCCGATTTCCACACTCAGCATCATCCCCAGTGGGCCGATCCCGGCAAACCCAGCTGAGGCGCTGACCTTGCCGGAGTTTGGTGAGCTTTTGGATACGCTTCGCGAGCAGTACGACTACATCGTCTTGGATACGCCGCCGTTGTTGCTGGTCACTGACCCCAGCATCACGGCGTGTCACGCCGATGCCGTTCTGATGGCGATCAAGATTCGCCGCAAGAGTCGGATCAATGCCAAAGAAGCGGTGAAGATCCTTCGGGGTGTTGGTGCACGATTGATGGGTGTTGTGGTCAACAATTCAGACGAGTCTGCGAAGGCCGATGGTTACCAAGGATACGGGTACTATCGATACGGTCGTCAAACGTCCCGGTACTACAAGAACGGCAGCAAGAGCAGCAAGAAGGCGACACTCACCGGAGCTCGAAATGCATCGCGGACGGCGGCCGTGGCCGTTTCGGGCCGCGTCCCGGGGGACAACGGCGTTACCATGTTCGATGCCGACGAGCCCAGCTAGGCCGAAGGGTTAAGCTGGCAAAATCAAGCTGGCACCGAAAATCATGAAGCTCCGGTTTTTGATCGGGGCTTTTTTTGTGGCCGCGGAGTGGCGGGCCGGTCGCTTGCGCTTCCCGCTGAAATGGTGGATACTCGCGAGCCTGGGAAGAATGTTCTTGATTGGAATGACATGGCTGAGATGAAGGTATCGATCGTCACGGCTGTCTATAACTGCGAACAGACCGTGGGGATGGCACTGCGGTCGGTGGCGGAACAATCCCACTCGTCGATTGAGCACGTTGTCATCGACGGCATGTCCACTGACGAAACTCCGTCCGTGATCGCTGAGTTCAAGGATTCGGTCAGCGTATCCGTCCGCGAACCGGATGACGGCATTTACAACGCGCTGAACAAGGGGATCCGGCTCTGTACGGGCGACATCATTGGCTTGCTGCACGCGGATGACGTGCTGGCGAGTTCGCGTGGGCTAGAGCGTATCGCGGACGCGTTTGCCGATCCTGATGTTGACGCTGTCTTTGGTGACTTGGCCTACGTTGACGCCGTGCATGGTGGACGCGTCATCCGATACTGGCAGGAAAAGCCGTTTCGCGTTTCGCGTTTCCGCCGTGGTTGGATGCCGCCCCACCCCACGGTCTACATGAGAAAGTCGGTTTACGAGCAATTGGGTGGATTTCGTGAGGATTTCGAGATTTCTGCTGATTACGAGCTGATGGTTCGTGCGTTCGTCAAGCATCAGTTGCGGGCCCAATACGTACCTCAAAGACTCGTCGAAATGCGTGTCGGCGGGAAAAGCAACGCGTCGCTCTCGAACCGACGAACGGCCAATCGCGAGGATCGTCTTGCTTGGGAAGTCAACGGAATGAAACCGCCCGCCCTGCTTCGACTCACCAAGCCGCTCAGGAAACTGCCGCAGTATTGGCGGCGTCCCGGTCCGCAAACCGCCTGAGTTGCTGTTACGACGGGTACGACCGGATGGGTGGGGCGGGCAATCGTTGCCGGTTGGTCATGATGGTTTGCCCGATCCGATCCTGGGGATAAACTACGAACTTACGTCTCACTGGCCTCCTGCCCCTCAACGCCCTGCTGCATCATGAGCACCGCTTCTGCTGCTCCGTCCACCTCGGCCGCTCTGGCGAAGCTGAGCCGGCCTGCTGACACCCGCTGGAATTGGTTTTGGCTGGGTGTGGGGCTGATGTCTCTGCCGATGCTGATTCCCTACCTACTGGAGATGTGGGGACAGGAACACTACCAGTATTTCCCGTTCGTGTTCCTGTTCATTGGCTACCAGGTCTGGACGCGGTCCGACCGGCAGCTGCGGGCTCCGCGAGGAACGCTGGGCTGGAGCTTGGTGGTGATCGGTGGAGTGGCGATGGCCGTCTCAGTGCTGGCGCCGTCCGCGTGGCTTGCGGGGCTGGCATTTGTTCTCTTCGCCTTCGCAATGCTTCAGGCGATGGAGGGACCGGACGATCCGAACTTGGCGGTGCTGGGCGTGCCGCTGCTGATGCTGGTCAAGTTGCCGTTTGGGCTGGATCAGTTGTTGATCAATCGACTGCAGCGGGTGACAACCGACCTGTCCAGCGTTGTCTTGGACTTGCTGGTCGTTCCTCACTCGATCACGGGTAACACAGTCACCTTGCCGACTCGCGAGTTGTTTGTTGCCGAGGCTTGCAGTGGCATTCAGTCGGTGTTCACCCTGGCCTTTTTGGCCTGCGTGATCGTGGCTTGGCAGCGTCGTCGGATCTGGCTGACACCCATTTATCTGCTGATTTCTTGCCTGTTGGCGGTATCGGCCAATACGCTTCGTGTCACGGCAGTGGCACTTGCGGAGTCTTGGTATCAGACCGATCTGGCAAGTGGCTGGCAGCATGACATGCTGGGCTACGTCGCGCTGATCGTTGCCGCTCTGTTCTTGCTCTCCTTCGATCAGTTGGTCGTGATGTTGTTGCACCCGGCCAGTGCGGGTGGCAACGACCGCGAGAACGTCTTCATTCGTCTTTGGAACTTCTTGGTCGCGGATTGGAAGTACCAGACGGACGACGAAGTGGCGTACGGCTACCGCGAAAAGAAGAAGAAAGCAATCACAGCGAATCCGATGACCGAGTTGGTTGGACGACTGCTTGGTCGCAAGCCGGGCTGGATCGCTTGCTTGGCCCTCGCAGGAACGCTGGCCGTTGGGTCGGCAATCCGGGCGACCCAAGTGGAAGTCAATCAAGTTCCGCGAGAGTTGGTGCGTTCCTTCCTGTTGTTTGACCCCAGTGCAGAGTTTTTGCAAGGCAAATACGACTACATCACAGTCGGCGGGCATCAACAGACGCGGAATGGCAGTGAGCCTCGATTGGGCCAGCACGCTGATCGTTGGGACTTTGAAACGCCCGAGAAGCGACCAGGGCAGATCGTGGTGAGCCAAACCTACAGCGGGTGGCACGAGCTGTGCGTTTGCTACGAGAACATGGATTGGAAGTTACTGGCTCGCGAGGTGACTGATGTTGATCCAAACTCCGTGAAGTTTGACACGACCAAGGTGGACGACCACGGAGCGTTTGTTACGGCTAGGTTCCGCAATGGAGACGCCTACGGGTATCTGATGTTTACGGCTGTCCAAGAGGACGGCACGGTATTGGATGCACCGTCGCAGCTGGAGGCTCTGGGCGCTCGCTTCTTCAGTCGCCTTGAACGCTACGACGTCATCACCCAGCAAAACTTGGTGATGTTGCAGCTTTGGATGGTCACTCCTGAAAAGATGGATAAGGACGCCATAGGAAAGATCCAGCAGGACTTCTTGGCGGTTCGCGACAAAGTGGCTGCCGAAGTGGTTCAGAAACCGACGCCTGCGTCGAATGAGGAAGCGTAGCGAAAACCGGATTGGTCCCCGCCACATGGACGCAAGTCGATTCGACAGGCTGAACGCCTACCTCACACTCAAGACCTCATCGGGCATCGCTGGTAATCACGGTTTGACATGAAGATTCTGAATCCACTGGTATGGCTACGTTGGCTTGGGCAGTTCTTTTATGCTTGGGCGTTATCGATTCCGTGGCATCACTCGGCTCGTGCGATTCCGGCGATCTGTTTGGTGATCGGCGTGATCGTCGTTGCCGCGATTGCCTACTCGGAAGGCAGCAGTTGGCGTTCGCGAACGATTGATCAGCAGTTATTCGCGGCAATGGAGGTCGATGACTTTGCGACTGCTGAATTGGTCTCGCGGAGGCAGGTCAATGCGGATCCTGATGACTCAGACGCCAGGCATCGACTTGCCCTGATCTTGGAAGAGCAAGAGAAACGCGACGACGCCGTTGCCGTGATGGAGCAGTTGTTCCGCGAAAAGCGGCACGTGGAGTCCGCGTTCTGGTTGCTGCAGAACGTCTATGTCGGCAGCGGTAAGAAGCTGGACGAACTCTCCGTCGCCGAACAAGCGAAGTTCAAGAGGTTGGTGGAGTTCCTACACGACGAGAAACCGGACAACAGCGGGATTGCCATGATGTTTGCTCAGTCGCTGATGCGCGACCAGAAGTACGAGCAAGCGATTCCGGTCTACCAGAGTTTGGCCAAGTATCGTCCCATGTTGGGGTTGGATGCCGCCGCGATCGCGCGACAAACCGGCGATGAGGAGGCTGCTGAGCGACTGGCTGAGGGGACATTGGAAGTCGTGGAGAAGCTACGCAGAGACGATCCAAC
>JBCCUO010000427.1:0-4497 GCA_039196805.1 Planctomycetota bacterium
CGGCAACTCCTCCTGTAGCAGAGATGCAATTCGCGAGGCTGTTTCAAGTTGGTCGATCTTGCTGGAAATCTCCACGGAACGGCCAGGCAGGACGATCATCTTGGATCCTTTTCGTACCAAGATTTGGTCCGTCGCTTTACCGATGAATTGATCGATCATGTCCAAGCGACCTTTAAGCCCCGTCATCATCAGTGCCACCGCAACCTCATCGGTGTCCAACAGTCGTTTGGCCAGTCGACTCGCCTCGGTGGTTTCGGTCATACGTTCGGACATGTCGCGAAGACGCGCTTCCATCGACTTCAGTTGACCATCTAGCCGCTCACTTTTCTTGATCCATTTGCTCACCGTTGATTCCGTGCCGGGCTTAAGCGTCATGCCTCCATTGGGTGTCCTGTCGAAGAATCTTGCCAGAAACAGTGTCTCGCCCTCTGACTTTCGGCTTTCGGCTGACTGAGACCTCAATGACTGAGCGTACCCTTGGAAAGCGAGACGACCCTCCGCCGTCTCTAACAGCGAAGCGAGTCGACGGGTGGTGGGATCGTAATCGTCCAGGCTTCCTTGCAGCTTCGAAAGCTGCTCAGGCGTTGAGACTGTTTTCCCGTCCCGATTCGCACTTTCATCAGCCTTTGCAGCAACCAACTCGAACTGAACGACCGAGGCAATCAACGAAACGACCGCCAAGGCGACTAATGCCAAACGTTTCACGAGTGAATCTCCAATCGAAGGACGGACAAGACGTGTGATTCGTTGCGTCAGGGGAGGCGCGGTCATCGCCTGCGTTCCCAATGTTTGCGTCTGGGCTTGTCGCCAACGGGAACAGCCGCCGGCCGAGTGACCCGCTTCTGCGGCAGCAACGAATCGGATCAGCGCGGTCGCGAAGTCGCAGGCTGCACGAGGGTCGGATTGCGTAACGGCTTGATCGCAGGCCCATTCCGCCGCCTCCTCGAAGCGACGTACGCACCACCATGCCGCTGGATTGAACCAGTGGAGTGTTGCAATGCTTCGCACCAGCAACTGAAGCCACACGTCGCCACGACGAATGTGCTGGAGCTCGTGCAGCATCACGCTGGTTCTTTGTCGCGCTGTCAATCCTCTCCACATCTCGCGAGGCACAATGAACTGGTACCCACGTCTACCGAAGATCAGAAAAGGTCCCGTCGACGCGGAGTCGCTCAAACGCATGACCGGAGCCGTCACACCGCGAGAAACGCAGAGACGCAACCATTCCTCGTTGGCCCATGATTCGGCAAGCGGAAGCCGCGCCACCGCTCGGCCGAGTTGTCGGTATCGGTACCAGGCGATACCAGCCAACCCAACCACACCCACCCACCAAACCACCAAGACACTTGTCAGGATTGCGGAGATGATGGCCTCCCGCGACCGTTGTACGCGCGATTCGTCGCCGGGCTGGTCAGCGGACGAACCACTTGTCCAGCTGAATCCATCGCGCTGCAACTCTGTGTTGCTGGTTGCGGCCGTCCAAGTTTCCGCAGAGTGCGGCAGCGATCCTTTTGAAGCACTTTGGCTTGGCCCACGATCGGAAGGCAGCCAGTGAAGTTCGACTGGCATTCCAGCCCAGCTGACGCCCTGCACCAGCACTGCCAACAGAACCCACTGTCTTAGCCGCGGAGATCTGAGCGGCGACAAACGCCAAAGGCCGCCGACGATCACCGCCGCAATGGTCAGCGAAAAACTTGCCGTCGCCAGCGTTGTCAACCAGGACGCATCAAACGGGTTCATGATCGACCTCGCTTGCTCGATCTGCCGACTGGCCTGACCGACGATTCATTCTCCGAGGTCAGTTGTTGTTCCGCTTCCGAAACCAGTTCCTTCAGAGCATCCAACTCGTCAGAGCTGATCTTTCGATCATGGACTAGCTGTGCCACCAGCGGAACGACACTGCCACCAGACAATTGCGTCAGGATGCTGTCGAGATGCCCCGCGCGAATCTCTTCTTGGCCAATCGCCGCGGAGTATAGCGCTGGTCGACCCGACTTGGTGGCCAAACCCTTCTCGACCAGTCGATTCAGACGCGTTTGCATCGTCGTGTAGCCGAGCTTTTCGGGGCCGAAAGCTTGGTGGGCCGCGGCAAGCGTCATCGCCCCGTGCTCCCACAGCAGATTCATTAACTCCAGTTCACCGTTGGATAGTCGCACGTTCGCCGCTCGCTCCCCGCTGAGTCACACCTGGGTGATTATGACACTTGTCGTATTTTTTACGACGCAAGTAGTAAATGCAAGGGCGAACAGCCTTTTTTCGAAAGAAATCGTTGCTGTGCTGGTAGCCTTAATTGCGGCGGCGCACTGCGCGGACTGACTTGACCGCGGGTGCGTGCCCGCGAACGGATCCTTTGACTGACCGAAGAATCGCTGAAGCGACATGTCGCAGACCACTCCACCAGCGCGTCGCCCTTGCGAAACGCGTCCCTGGATCTCGTTGGCTTCGTCACTGGTCGTGCATGCCACCTTGCTGCTTATCCTTTGGCTGCTGGTGCATTCCGTTTCGCGGGTTCACACCATTCGCTTGGTAGCGACTCAAGAAAGCGATTCCTCCGCGGCGGTTCCCATGGCGGTCAGCGCCGAAGCGTTAGACCCGACCATCTCCGAGACCGCGAAACCCTCGGATAGCGCAGCCGTCGTCGAACAAGTGATCCCAGAAGCCTGGTTAGACTCCGACAGCAGCCAAGAAGCAATCGGCAGCGTTTCGCCCGGCAAGGTCACATTTTTCGGCACGGAAGCGTATGGACGTGACTTCGTGTTCGTACTGGATATCTCGCTAAGCATGACCGCCCGGGGCGGACAGCGTCACCATCGCGCAGTCGATGAGTTGATTCGCGCACTAGGCGAGTTGGAATCGCCGCAGCGTTATCACATCATTCTGTTCAGTTACGACACCTTTCAGATGTTTCATGCCGGGCGCAGTGAGTTCCGAATCGCCAAGCCCGGCCACTTGGCCGATGTTGCGAGTTGGCTTCACCGAATTCAGCTTGGCACCGGCACCGATCCACGTCGTGCCTTGGCGATCGCGCATCGCATGCAGCCGGATGCCGTTTTCCTGTTGTCAGATGGGGACTTTAATTTGCCGGATCGGGACACCTACGAATCAGGGTGGGTTGACGGACAAGGCAGGCCGTTTGCCGGGGATGTCATTGAGGGCATCCGCAAACTGTATCAAAACATTCCGGTGCATGCATTTGCTTACGAAAACCCGTTTACAATCACGGCGATGACTGAGATTGCCGAGGCAACCGGCGGTACATATCGATACGTTTCTTCCGATTCGCTAACTCCTGTGGATCGACTACGTTTCCGAAAATCTCTGTCCGTGATCGAACAGGTCTCAGGCTTCCCAGATCCGCTGTCAGCCGCGCTGACCGGCTCGCCGCAACCGAATGCAATTGCCATCACGCGGGCGTCGCAACAGGCGGAGTCACGGCGGGGAGAGTTCGTGCGTCGCGCGCGGCTGCGCCAAGCCGAAGAATTGATTCGCTGGGGTGAGCCGGTGTTTGCCGAATACGTGCTGCGACCGATCACCTCAATGGAGCGTCCCAAAGACCAACGGCAGCTTGAGCAACTGCGACAGATCCTGGCTGACGAACTGGGGGAGACTCGGCTGGAGGACTTCCGCTTCTAGCCAGCCCGTTTCGCCACCGCCCTGCAGTACGGGATCAGTCCCGTGCATCGGCGTAATCGGACCAAACTGCCACAAAGTCAAAATTCACGTTCCTGTTTGCAAGTCCCCAGCCGCACACAGGCCTAACGTTGATTCGGGCAGGGCGATGACACGGTCATCGTGAAATCATCGTTGGGACAAGAATGTAATGACTGATCGTGAGACGCGAACGCGTCGGCTTCTGCCGTGGTTCGCCGTCTGCAGTTTGTTGGCGGCAGCCATTCTGTCGCCAACGCCCCCCGCCTGTTTGGCGGTGGCAACGCTCGGGCTGGCTGTCAGTGCTGTCAGTCAATCGATGGCGATACGCGCTGGTCGAGCCGCGGAAAACCAGGCCAATCAAGCGCTTAGGACCCTTCACCAGATTGCCGCCCAAGTCCCCGGCGTTGTCTATCAGTACCAGCTTTGGCCCGACGGCCGTTCCTGCTTCCCCTACGCCAGTGAAGGCATCCGCGAGATCTACCGGGTCTCCCCCGAGGAGGTTCGGGACGACGCGTCACCGGTTCTCGCCAAGCTTCATCCAGATGACGTTGACGTCGTGCTCGCATCGATCGATGCGTCAGCCCAGCAACTTTCGACGTGGCAACATCAATACCGCGTCGTGGAAGACGACGGTACGGTCCGTTGGCTCTATGGCAATGCTGAACCGGAGCGCATGGAAGACGGTTCGACGCTGTGGCACGGCTTCATTTGCGACATCACCCAGAAACGTCAAAAGGAAGCGGAAGCGGAGCGTGCTGCGGCCCACTTGAGAGCCGTGGTCGATGCAGCCACCGACTTTGCCATCGTGGCCGCCGATCCCAATGGAAATGTCCAGCTCTTCAATGC
>JBCCUO010000428.1:0-4493 GCA_039196805.1 Planctomycetota bacterium
ACCTGCGACTGCGTGGTCGACATGGAAAACCACAGCAACGGCAAGCTGGAGATCGTGATCGACGCGACCAGCTTGTGGTCTGACAACGACAAACTGACCAGCCACTTGAAGAACCCCGATTTTTTCGACGTCCGCAAGTATCCCAAGATCACATTCAAATCAACTAAGGTCGAGCCCGGCGAAGGGAAAGCGATGCTGACGGCGGAACTTGTAATGCTAGGCAAGAAGCAGGAGATCAAAGTTCCCGTCACGGCGGACACGACGGACGATCAAGTGATCCTGGAGGCGGAGTTCAAGATCGACCGCACAAAGTGGGGGATGAACTACGGCGAGGGCAAGATCGACAACGACGTCGCCATCGATGTTGTGCTGGTGTTTGTTCGCGCATAAGCGGACGAGCGTTTTTGCTTGCGACCGCCGAAATCGTCGCGGAATTCGCGGAGAGTTTCGGCGGTTGGCGGGTAGTCGCGAAGACGGGTGGTCCCACCTTCGAAAGCCTACGCGGCTTCCGCTACGAGTGAGGTGGGCGAAGAAGTATCTGGGACTTCGTCACAGCCTATCGAAAACCACCGCTTCGCGGTTCAGATCCGCTGTCGCTGAGCCTGGCCTTCGGAGAAGGCTGGCTACATTGTCGAAAGACCACTCTGTGGTCCCGAGTTGTTCTCACACGCCTTTCATCCACCGCGAAATCGTAGCGGAACTCGCGCGTGAGTTTCGGCGGTTGGCGGGTAGTCGCATCTTCGAAAGCCTACGCGGCTTCGGTTACGAGTGAGTTAACCCAGCCCGGGTAGCACGCCATTGCTGTCACCAAAGCGATCAGTCTTGGCACCCATCTGCTGCATCATCCAGACGTACAGGTTGCACAGCGGCGTGCCGTTCTTGTAGCGTAGGTGACGGCCGGTCTTGACCCGGCCGCCAGCGGAACCGGCCATCAAAATCGGAAGGTTGTCGTGGTTGTGTCGATCGCCATCGCTGATCCCGCTGCCATACACGATCATGCTGTTGTCCAGTAATGTCCCGCTACCCTCGCCGACACTTCGTAGTCGAGCTAGCAGGTAGGCGAAGCGGTCGACGTGGAAGCGATTGATTTTCGCAATCTCCGTCTGCTTATGCTCACTCTTGCCGTGATGAGACAGCTCGTGATGTCCTTCAGTGACACCGATCTGTGAATACGCTCGGTTGCTGCCCGCATTGGTGAACATGAACGACAGAATTCGCGTGCTGTCGGTCTGGAACGCTAACGTCACCATGTCCATCATCAGGTCGCTGTGTGCGCTCAGTTCGCGCGGGACACCGCTGGGTCGGGGAAAATCGGGAACGCCGTCTTCGCTGAGTTGCAGTTTGTCGACCTTGCCCAAACGCTTTTCGACGTCGCGAACACTGTACAAGTACTCGTCCAACTTGCGTCGGTCGACGGCCGGTAGCGCTCGGTGCAGCGACTTGGCATCTTCTAAGACAAAATCCAAAACGCTCTGCCGATACTTTTCGCGAGCACTCTTCGCCTTGCGGATCTCGCGAACCGTCTGGCCCGCAAACAAGCGATCGAACAACGCCGCAGGATCAATTTCTTTCGCTACCGGATTGGCCTTGCCCCGCCAAGACATGTTCGACGCGTAGGCACAGCTATAGCCGCTGTCACAGTTGCCCGCCTGTGCACTCGCCTCCAGCCCTAACTCCAGTGAAGCGAATCGAGTTTGGTCGCCGACGTACTGAGCGGTCGCCTGGTCAACCGAGATTCCGTTTTGGATGTCCGCACCGTTGGTCTTCTTGGGGTGCGCCCCCGTCAAAAACGCCGCGACGCTGCGGGCGTGGTCTCCACCACCGTCGCCATGGGCTCTGGCTCCATCCAGCGTCAGTCCCGTCAGGACGTTGAAGTGGTCCCGATGATCGGCTAGTTGCTGCAGTGTACGTGTTGCCGTATAGGACACGCCATCTTGAGCGGGTGTCCAATCGGGCATGTGCATGCCATTGGGCACATAAAAGAACGCCATTCGCAAAGGTTGGTCGTCGCGCGGACGCGCGGCCGACAACAAACGGCCTGGAGACATGGCGTCGAACAATGGCAGCGCCACTGCGGTGCCCAGACCCCTCAAAACCGTTCGTCGTGAAAGTGAATGGATCATGCCTATTCTCGATAGCCTTGCTTCTGAAACGGATCGCTCTGAATGATCGCTGCGATCAGGTAAGCGAATCGGTCGCCCTGTTCTCGTGTGTCGGAGACAATTTTGTCAATCGCGCACTTGTCGTAGTACTCTGCGCCACGCCCGACGGCGTAGATCATCATCTTTTCCGCCAACGCGCGAACGAACTGATCACTTCGCTGACCCGACAAGACTCGTCGTAACTCATCGACACCAGTGAATTTCGTTCCGTCAGGGAGTTTACCGCTGGGGTCAATCACGTCCTTTCCGTCGCGATTTCGCCAGAGCCCTACGGCATCAAAGTTCTCAAGCGCGAAGCCCAGCGGATCCATCATGCTGTGACAGGTCGCGCACGCCGGGTTTTCACGGTGCTGCTCCATTCGTTCGCGCAGCGTCCCGACCAGCTTCCCTTTGTCCAGCTCCGGGACATTTGGTGGTGCCGGTGGTGGCGGCGTATTGAGCAAGTTGTCCAGGATCCACTTGCCCCGTTTGACCGGGCTGGTCCGCGTTGGATTGCTGGTCACGGTCAACACGCTGGCTTGTGTCAACAGTCCCCCGCGGCGCGTGCCCGCTAGTGAGACTTTGCGAAACTTGGATCCGCTGATGTTGGGGATGCCGTAGTACTTGGCCAGCGGCTCATTCAAGTACGTGAAGTCGGCATCCAGCAATGTCGTCACGGAAAGGTTCGATCGCATGACGCTGGCAAAAAACAGTAGCGTTTCCTTCTTCATCAGCGCTCGAATCTGGTCGTTGAACGCACGAAAACGACGAGTGTCGGGATCCACCTGATCAAGATTCCGTAGCTGCAGCCATTGCCCGGCGAAGCTCTCGACAAACCGATTCGCTCGGGGGTCCATGATCATACGGCCGACCTTGTCCAACAGCTTGGATCGGTCGCGAAGCTGACCGCGATGGGCCAGCATCAAGAGTTCGTCATCCGGCATGCTGCTCCATAGGAAGTAGCTGATCCGGGTCGCCAACTCATACTGGCTGATCATCGGAAGCTCGCCCGTTGGGTCGGGTTTCTGAGGAGCTTCCACTTTGAAGAGGAAGTGCGGTGAAACCAAAACGGCTTGCATCGCGACCTGAATTGCTTCTTCGTACGAGTTGCCGTCGCCGCGAACTTGGGCTGCCAGTTGGGTCAGTCGGATGATCTCGTTCTTTGTGGCGGGTCGACGGAACGCCCGGCTTGCGAAGCGTGCCATCACCTTCGCGGTCGCTTGATCGTGTGTAAGGCCTTGTTCCCCACGAGTTCGATTGACGCCGGGGATCCCCGTTTGTTCTCGTGCCGGTTCGGCAAAGATCAACTTGCGATGGCTCTCCGGAAGGTTCGCTTCTGCCACCCGCGGGGCACGCCGCTGTGTCGCAGTCAGCTTGACGTGGTAGAGGTGTGCATTTCGATCGCCACCTTGGCCGGGGCGGTAGAAGTCATTGACAAAGCTGATGTCAAGTTTTCGATCTCCCGCCGGCAGACGAAACTTGACGTCGAAATCTTGTGGTTGTTCGTTTGGCACGCGGACCTTCTTTTTGGTGCGGCCATGCTTGACCTCCAACAACACCGGCTCGTCGCCTGCTTGGTCGCCAGCCGCCGTGATCGTCAACGTGTACATCCCGGCAAAGGGCAGTTTGGCCTGCAGGGAAACAGTCCCCGAGGATGCCAGCGTCAGTCGATCACGCCCTCCGTACTTTTCGGCGCCAATCAGCGACACGGCCGCCTTTTCCAATTCAAAGATCTCAGCGGGCGGTGCGGTGGCGATCGCTTGACCCGTGATCGCCTCGGCAGCGTCCAGGTATTTTTCCATCAGAATGGGCGGTAGCGAAAGCACGTCGCCGATATTGTCGAACCCGTAGCCCACGTCGTCGCCGGGGAAGCTGAGCGACGGACGGTAGTCGACTCCGGTGAGGTCTCGAACGGTGTTGCGATACTCGAATCGCGTCAGCCGACGTAGGGCGACCTTGCCCGCATTGGGATTTTGTACGCAGTTGACCGCGTTGCTCAGCTGATCAATCAGTTCGACCATCCGCCGGCGTTCGGCAGGCGACATCAACTCGCCGTCTTCGGGTGGCATCGTGCCCAGACGAACCTGGGCCAACGCTCGTTGCCAGTCTGATCGGTTGGCGACCATCTTCGCGGCTGTGTCGTCCGCTCCCAGAGATAGCTCGCCCTCGCCGTCCTGGGCACCATGACAGTCGTAGCAATACGATCGCAGTAACGGCAGCAGCTCTTGACGAAACGATTGATCGCGCGACGATGTTTCTTCGGCCGACGACAGCAGGCTGCTGGTCAACCAAAAACATGTCAACAAGAGGGCCAGGATACGTTTCAAGGCTTCCAACTGCCTGGGATGCGAG
>JBCCUO010000429.1:0-4484 GCA_039196805.1 Planctomycetota bacterium
CCGCGTCGATGTGGCGGCGGCGCTGAACCGCAAGCGACATGCCCAGTCGCCGATCGCGCGTGTCGCCAGCGTGTTGGCGACCAGTCGACTGAACCAGCACGGCCACTGGGATCGCTGGCGTGACGCCGTGAGCGCCGACGAACCAAGTCGGCAGGCTCATGGGCCACTGCACACGACGCCGCCGCTTCGTCGCCGACGTCAGGTCGCTTGCCAACGCGTAATGGCGATCGGGGACGCGGCAGCCTACATCGAGCCGTTCACCGGCGAGGGGATGACTTGGGCGATGCAGAGCGGTATCTCCATGGCCGATCTGATCGCTCGTGCGCCCGCCACCGGTAATGAGCTGGCGAATGAATGGCAGCGAAAGTGGAAGTCGTTGTCGCGTCTGCCCAAGTGGCAGTGCCGGCTGATGGTTCGACTGCTCGAATCGCCGACGGCGAGCCGCTACCTCGGAACCGTCTTGTCGCGTTTCCCCCATCTGGCCGTTCCCTCGCTGCGGATTTTGGGACGAGGAGTCGCTTTTCCCGCGATTGATGCCTTGCCGCCACCGTCGCAATGAGTGAGGATTCCGCATGGATTGCTGGCCGCTGGAGTAGAGCTTGTCGGTAGTAACTCCCTGCCCCAAGTGAGCCCCAAGTGACCGATTCCGTCCATTCGAATTGCCTGATCCAAGGCATTGGCACCGCCGTGCCGCCCCACCGCATCGATCGCGAATCGGCCGCCGACCATGCCGGCCGCCTCTCATGTCACGATGAAAGCCAGGCGCGGAAACTCTCCATGTTGTACCGGCGAAGCGGTGTGCAGCACCGTGGCAGCGTATTACTGGAGGAGTCCGCCCAGGGAATCACCCAGGCGTTCTACCCGCCCCTGGAATCCACTGACCGTGGGCCGACGACCCAGTGTCGTAGCGAACGATACGCCGCAGAAGCCCCTCGACTGGCAACCGACTCTGCTTCTCAGGCGCTGCAACATGCCGGCTTGAACGCCGATCAAATCACGCACCTGGTTACCATTACTTGCACCGGATTCTACTCACCCGGAATCGATGTGCACCTGATCGACGCTTTGGGACTGCCTCGAACGACGGAGCGTGTGCAGGTGGGATTCATGGGCTGTCACGGCGCGATCAACGGACTCCGCGTGGCAACGGGCATGGTCGCTCGCCAGCCGACCGCGAAGGTTCTGATGTGCAGTGTCGAGTTATGCAGCCTGCATTACCAGTACGGCTATGACACCGACCGGATCGTATCGGGCGCTCTCTTCGCCGACGGTTCTGCGTCGCTAGTGCTGACGGGCGAAGCCATTCCTGAGATGACCAATGGGCAACCTTCGGCACCGATAAGCGTCGCCGCCACCGCGTCCTTCCTGGTTCCCAACAGCCGTGATGCCATGACTTGGTTGATCGGCAACCATGGCTACGAGATGACCCTGTCGGCAACCGTGCCAGGACTGATCGAGGAGTGGCTGATGCCCTTCCTGGCACCTTGGCTGGAGCAGCAGGGTGAGTCCATGGAGTCAATTCAAGGTTGGGCGGTGCATCCCGGTGGGTCACGGATTCTGTCTGCGGTCGAGACCGCCCTGCCGATTCCGTCTGATGCGTTGGGAACGTCACGCGAGGTGCTGGCCGAGCATGGCAACATGTCGTCGGCGACCATGTTGATGATCTTGGATCGATTCCAACAGCAACAGCAGCCAAGACCCTGGGTCATGCTGGGCTTCGGTCCCGGTTTGGAAGTGGAAGTCGCTTTGATTCGCTAGGCCCCACGCGTTCGACCAACGTCGCCTTTCGCTGCTCCGCGAAGGCCGCGTTCGCCGTACCCTTCGCGAAAGCAGAGTCAAAAGGTCTACCGCGACCAAGCCTTTTGAAGTTGTGCTTTATTAAGTGATCCTGCCGGTTGCTGCAACTTTCGATGCAATCCGTTTCCGGTGGATAGAGAGCGCGACTTCAGATACCCGCCTGAAAGACGATTCGAACGCGTGGCCTAGGGACTGGTCTGAAGCAGTCGGCGCAACGTGTCGACTGCCGATGGCAGCGAGGATGGGCGCGGAGCTGATAGGGCAAGCGTGACGGTTCCGTCACCACGAATCACGGTGCCACGTCGATGGATGCCCGCAGTGCCGGCAGGCAGAAAAACGTCCGAACGCGAGGGACCGCGATCGAAACCACCGATCTGGACCATGCACGATGCTTCTCGCTGCACGTCCCCCAGCTGGATCATGGCCGGGCACTCGGGTGACGTCACCGGCAACAGCTCGTTCGTTTGCCAAGCGTGCACGGCGCGATCGGTCGCCAGATCATCAACGACAACCAATACCGCTCGGGTCGTCTCGTTTTTTTGGATCACGCAACGATTCAGCAGAACCGCGGCGGCCGTTTCCTCACCTGGTTCGAAAGCGCCCGGGAAGACGCAAACCGCAATGTATTTGGTGTCGTTCGGTAGCCTTCGCAGGCGAGTCCCCAGTTCCGTGACCGACAACCCCAGTGAATCGTCCAGGATTACAACACCACGTTCGTGAGTCATCGGTTCGAGCCATCGCGAACGCAAGCGAGGCCAGCAAGCGTCCGCATCACCGATTAGCCAAACGAAGTCGGCGTGAGCCGAGACACTTGCCAGCGTGGCGCTGACCGTTCCATCACGAAGCACAGATTGACGAACCGCCGTCAACGAAGGATCTTCGGCATAGCGGATCCGCACGTTCGTCGTCGCTGACAGCCGGCCCAACGCTCGAGCATCATCAATGTCATTGCCAGCGGCCAAGACGGTGACCGTCGACGTCAGATCTAACCGCTGGCGAGCGGCCACGAGCGCCTTCTCCCCATCGACATGCTGGTCACCCACTCTGGCGTTTTCATGGCTGGCAAGAATCGACCACCTTGAACGCCCCTTCTCGCACTCAATGTCATCCGGCCAATCGCCGGCGTCAGGACGCAGGTCATCACACCTGAGCGAACAAGCCGAGCAGACGATGGATTGGGCGTTCGAGGTGGATGCGGCTATCGGCTGCGAGTCACCTGGGCCGGTTGGCTGGCGGGGTGTCACGCGCTGCCGTCCCCCGCGTACCCCTCATTCAACCTGGTCGAAAGTTCCTTGACATCCTCCACCAAGGCGATGGCGTTTTCGACTTTGGTTTCCTTCAGCACGCCGTGACCCAAGTTAAAGATGTGTCCACTGCGACCTTTGACGCTTTCCAGCAAATCCCAAACCGTGTGGCGAATTTGCTCGCGAGGTCCCAGCAGAACGGCTGGATCCATATTTCCTTGCACGGACTTGTCGCTGCCAATCCGCTTCCAAGCCTCCGCCAGGTCGATTCGCCAATCGACGCCGACGACCGTCCGCGAGTCTCCGCGAAGCAACGGCAACAGCTCTGGATTTCCGGTCGCAAAGTTAATCACCGGGACACCGGGATGGACCCCCGATAAGATCTGCTGCATCCACGGCGCCACGAATCGATCATAGTCGCTGGGCGACAAGCATCCGGCCCAGCTGTCGAACAGCTGAACGCATTGTGCTCCCGCAACGATCTGTTCATTCAGGTAGACCACGATGGCGTGGGACAACTTATCCATCAATGCCGACCACGCGGCTGGGTCGGAATGCATCAACGCTTTGGTCTTGGTGTACTGACGACTACCGCCTCCTTCAATGGCGTAGCTGGCCAGCGTGAACGGTGATCCGGAAAACCCGATCAAAGGCATCCACTCCGGCAAGTCCGCACGGGTCTGAGCAACCGTTTCGTACACGAATCCCAGCTCACCTGGATCATCCAAGCGCGTCACTCGGTCGACATCGGCAACGTCTTTGATGGGGTTATGAATGACGGGGCCGTCACCGGCAACAAACTCGAGATGAAACCCCATTGGAACCAAAATGGGAAGCAAGTCCGAAAAGATGATCGCGACATCTACCTTCAGCTTCTCCACCGCCGTGCACATGATCTCGCTGCAGGCTTGTGGATCACTGCACAGATCCAAAAAGGTGTAGTTGCTTCGAACCGCACGGTATTCGCTCATGTAGCGGCCTGCCTGGCGCATCAGCCAGATCGGCGTCCGCTCGGTCGGTTCACCGCGACAAGCTTTCATGAACAAGCTGTCTTCGGACGGGTGACGTTCACGCTGCTCGGACTCAAGTATCGGAGCAACCGTTGGCTTCAGCTCGGACAGACTTGCTGCCTGCAACCGCCGTTTGCGTTGCCGTGAGAACTGTCCGCAACGCTGTGCCGCCTCCGTCACTAGATGCCCCATTTTGGGATGGCTCGGTTCCATGTCGACGTGCAAGTCACACTCCTGCAACATCTGCGACGTCGTCGGACCGATCGACGCGATCATGGTCGATGCAAGTCCTTGCCTTAGCCGGTCGACCATGTTAAGCCGTTCGGCCATCCGTAGCATGTTGACGATCTGATGGGCACTGGTCAGCAACAAGACGTCGCGATTGCCATTGGCCAGTTCGTTGATGTTCTGTTGAAGGGGCTCAGGATCCTCC
>JBCCUO010000430.1:0-4466 GCA_039196805.1 Planctomycetota bacterium
GATTCCCCGGCCAACAGTCCGGGGAATCGCTTCGCGCAGGATTCGGCGCCCAACAACGTCAACTCGCCCTTCCGCGCCGCCGTCTTTCAAGCTGGAGCCCAACAAGCCGGGGACGCGCAGGCAGCCGACGACACAGCGGACCAGGAAGGCGAAGACCAAGCAGGCGGAGCGGGACTGATCGGCGAAACCGACATTCAGTTCGTCGAAGAACTGGGAGTGGCGATCATCAAGGGCAATGCCCGCGACGTGCAACGCGTGTTGAAGATCATCGAGGAAATCAAGACGCAGGCTGAGGTGACCCAACCCGACATTCGTGTGCGACAGCTACAGCACGCTGATAGCAATGCGGTCGCGTCACTGCTGCAGCAACTGTACGAGGACGTGCTGTCCGCTCGCCAAGGTGAAGTCAACATCACCGCACTGGACACGCCCAACGCATTGCTGCTGATCGGCCGTGAAGAAGCGATTGGTGGCGTCTTGGATCTGATCGAGAAGATCGACCAACCCGTGCCGGAAACGGATCGATTGCGAGTCTTCAGGCTCCAGCACGCGTCGGCCATTGACGCTGAGGAGACGATTCGCGGATTCTTCACGGCCAACCCGGGTGCCGACGATGACGCGAGACCCGGTTTGGGCATTCGTGTTCGGATCTCGGCCGACTATCGCACCAACTCGCTGATCGTCAGTGCCGCTCCCCGTGACATGTCCGAAGTCACCCGGTTGATCAACGAACTTGACGTTCAGGAAATCACGTCGCAAAGTCAAATCCGAGTCTTCCCGCTGCAGAACGCAATCGCGGAGGACTTGGCTCCGACGCTTCAGTCGGCCATCGGCGGTGACGACGCGGCCGATGACCAAGTCAGCCCTCGTTCAACAACGCTGTCGATGGTCACTTCAGGCTCCAACGGCGAACAAATGATCGACTCTGGGATTTTGGCAGGTGCCGTCGTCACCGCTGACAACAACTCGAATGCACTGGTGATCCGAGCCCCAGCGTCCAGCATGCCGCTGATCGCTGAATTGGTTCGCCAATTGGATCGAGCACCAGGGCTGGATACCTTTGTGAAGGTCTTCACCTTGGAAAACAGCGACGCCACAACTCTAGCGCAGTCGCTGGAAACGCTCTTTGGGAGTGACGCCGCGACGACGGGGACCGCCGTCGGGGCCGGGAACTTGCAAGGGTTGGTTTCTTCGACCGCATCGGAAAGCTCTCTGGTGCCACTTCGATTTTCGACCGACATTCGCACCAACAGCATCGTCGCCAGCGGATCAAGCGAAGACTTGGAGGTCGTCGAAAGCCTGCTGCTTCGGCTGGACAGTGACGGATTCGCTGAAAGGATCACCGAAGTGGTTTGGCTGCGTAACCAAACGGCAGCGGACGTTGCGGCGGCATTGCAGGACTACGTGAGTCAGCGGCAGACCGGATTGAACAACATTCAGCAGTTCCAGCAGGGCGGTTTGGGTGTGTTTGATCTCCCTGACCGAGACTTGATCGTCGTGCCGACCGCTGACTTCGGAATCAACAGTTTGTTGATCAGCGTCTCTCCTCGGATCTATCCTGAAGTGCGTCGCTTGATCGACGACTTGGATCGGCGTCCACCGATGATCTTGGTCAAGACAGTCGTCGCAGAAGTCTCCTTGGATGATCGCTTTGAAATCGGCGGTGAAGTGGGTTTGCAGGACAGCCTGCTGTTCGATCGCGACGTGGCTGGGGGAGCCGTCGGCAATCCTCCCTACGTGGCTAACGGATTCAACTTCAACCAAGCCAGTCTCCCTAACATCAACGGCGTGAGCCCGGGTACGGTCGCCGCTCGCGGTGTGTCGACGTTCGGGGTCGGTACATCGAGCACGGCCGCAGGCGTAGGCGGTTTCGTACTGAATGCGGCTAGCGAGTCGGTCAACTTGCTCTTTCGGACCCTACAGACGGCTGGCCGGTTGCAGGTGATCAGTCGTCCGCAGATCGAAACGCTTGACAACAATGAAGCGGTCATTTCGGTGGGCCAACAGGTCGCACGTCCGACGGAAGTTGTGGTCAACCAGAACAACACTGCGATTGGAGTCGAGGAAATCGATGTCGGACTGATTCTCCGGGTGACGCCTCGTGTGGGTGCAGATGGGATGATCGTCATGAACATCGACGTCACACGTTCGGCGGTCAACAACACGGATCCTGGTCAGGTAATCGGCTTCTTCGACGGCGGCCCCGTTGAGGTTCCACCGATCGACAAGATCCAGGCACAGTCGCGAATCAACGCGTTCAATGGCCAGACGGTCGTTTTCGCGGGTCTGATCACCAAGCAACGAGAGAACGTGACCCGACGACTTCCCTACGTCTCCAACATCCCGGTGCTGGGCTACTTTTTCAAGTTTGACCAGGAGATTGAGTCCCGGACGGAACTGTTGATCGCCATGACTCCGATGATCGTCTCCGGCGAGCAGGATCTGGAGTACGTCAAATTGACCGAGTCGAGCCGGATGAGTTGGTGTCTGGCCGATGTTGTCGAAGCTCATGGCGACGTGGGCTTCAGCGGCGGATACGGGCTTTGGGGACCGGCTGTTGGCAACACGATCTATCCTGACATGCAGCCCACGGTGGATGACATCCAGGTGCTGGACGATCGCGTGATCGGAGAGGAAGTGATCCACGACGGCGCTCCCATGATGGAGAGTGGGGTGGTGCCACAAAGCAGCATCTTGCAGTCGCCAGAGCCGACGATCTCCGCTCCAGCGATGCCGGTGACCGATGGAGCGATCATGGAATCGACGGGGATGCTGAACGACGATGCCAGCCGAACCGCGACCCTGCGGGCTCCTTCGGCTCGTGTTGGAACGACCATCCCGGCGATCCCAGCATCCACCAGGGCTGGCTCGACGCAGCCGGCTGCCTCGGGCCCTGCCGTTTGGAACCGCTTCGGCGGTTTCAAAGAGTAGGCCAAGCCGACCACTGCGTGGTCGCAAGGGAAATCAACCGCGAAGCGTTCGGTGTCGAGTGATCCACTCGCACCAAACCTTCGCCGGTCGCGACATCGGAGAAAGCGGACGACAAAGTCGACCGAGCACTCCGTGGTCGCGAGCATAACAACCGCGAAGCGATTGGAAGCGAGCCTTCCATTCACCACCAAGCCTTTGCCAGCCGAGCCTTCGGAGAAGGCAGACTAAAAAGTCGATCGACCACTCCGTGGTCGCTGCGAATCACAGGAGACGGACATGCGAATGACAAGAATCACTCAGTTGACTATTCTTGGCGTCACAGCCTTGTTGACCACGGGTTGCACCGGAATCGCCAAAAAGCCGGCAGATGGGTCCTCTTGGATGTCTCGTATGCCCTGGGCTTCAGACAAGCAGGAAGCGCCACAGCCATACCCGGATCCGGCTAAAGTTGCAGCAACTTGGACAGCCGATGTGCTGACGCAATCAGGGCGCACACCGACGCGAGGCTTTGGCGGTCGAGTGTTCTTCTATGACAAGGAGTCCAAAGTGGTCCCCGTGGAGGGGACGTTGGTCATCCACGGCTTCGACGAGAAAGCATCGGATCCCAAGTCGGCCATGAAACGGTTCGTGTTCACGCCCGAACAGTTCACGCGTCACTTCAGCAATTCCGACCTTGGGGCATCCTACAGCATCTGGCTTCCGTGGGATGCGGTGGGTGGAGACCAACGAGAGATCTCGCTGGTGGCATCCTTCGTCACCGAGGAAGGTAAGACGGTTCAGGGGCTCCCGGCGAAAGTCTCGCTGCCTGGCAAGAGCGAGCCACAAGCCGATAGCCTGGCGCGGCGCATGTCGCCTCAGTACCTGGCTTGGAAAGACGCGTCGAAAAACACCCTTGCGCGGAGCACGGGGTTGACGACCACCACGATCGGTCGCAAGCCGACCAGTCCCGCATCGAAGACAGAGATGAACAGCGACTCGGCACTGATTGCCGCTGGCGACGCGACGCCGTCGGTTGACTTGAGCCCCAGTCGAAAACCGCAGCGTTTCCCAGCTTTGCCCGCCAGCTACCATCGCTAGCCGAAGCCGAGAAGGCCTTCGCAGAGGCGAGCTCAGAAGGCCGGTTTCGGCAGACCCAAGTAGCGGAAGCCGCGTAGGCGCCGCCTAGGCTTTCGAGGGGCGACCACAGAAAGTCGAAACTCTTGGCGAGTTCCGCTACGGCTGAATGCCAAAACTCTCCGCGAGTTCCGCAACGGTTGCGGCGAACTCCGCGACGATTCCGCCTCCCTCCCGACTATGAAGCGGGAGGGAGAAATGTCGATCGACGCGGCTACTCACCTTCGCCAGCAACGGCCTCGACGGCCTTATCGATTCCTTCCTTGCCAGCTTCTGCGCCCTGGTCGATGGCACCGTCGACCGTCTCCTTGGCTGCCTCAGGAACCATTTCGTCTGCCTTTTCTCCAGTCGACTTACATCTGATCAAGACTGGGGCGGATTCTGCAAGGCAAGACAACTCGGGCTTCCTTCGTAAAGAGCAC
>JBCCUO010000431.1:0-4464 GCA_039196805.1 Planctomycetota bacterium
CTAAACGAACTGCCAGATCACCATGGCGATCGTGATTCCGATCAGTGAAATCATCGTGCTAATGACCGTCCACGTTCGCAGCGTTTGCGCCTCGGTCATCTGGAAATAGCGGCTGATCATCCAGAAGCCGGAATCGTTGACGTGAGAAAACCCGGTCGCTCCCGCAGCGATCGCGATGGTCACCAGCGCCAACTGCGGTTGATTCAATGGGTCAGAGAACCCAATCATCAGCCCGGCCGCGGTGATCATGGCAACGGTCGCTGAACCCTGAGCGATCCGCACCAAGGTTGCGAACACCCAGGCCAGCAGCAGGACTGGAATACCAGATTCGGAAAACGCGGACTCGAGAGCCGAGGTGATCCCGGTCTCTTTCAACACACCTTTGAAGACGCCGCCGGCTCCGGTGATCAGGATGATGATTCCCGCCGGCCCCAAGGCTTTCGTGGCGACCTCCAACAGCGTTCCTCGGTCGACCCCTCGGCGCGTGCCCAAGAAGTACAACGCAGCCAACGTCGACAAAAGCAGAGCGATCACGGGGTGCCCCAAAAAGGTGATCGCCTGGACCGGAAACGACGCCGTTACCAAGGCATCCTTCAGCGCCACCCCGCGTTCATCCCGCGTCAAACCCTCCGGCAAGCCCGATGCAACCCATTGTTCTGTAAGGGTGTTGGCCAGAATCAAGCCGATCGGCAGGGCGATCAACCCCAGAATGAATCCAAAGCTTGGCAGTTGATCCAGGTCCTCTTCGACCGGCGCAGCCTCCAGAGCAGGCAACTCGACGTTCTTGGATAACCAACTGCACAGCGGCGGACCACACAAGATGGCGGTCGGCAGTCCGACCATCACGCCGTACAAGATGACCCAGCCCAGATTCACGCCCAAGATGTAAGCAACGGCCACCGGTCCGGGCGTGGGCGGAACGAAGGCATGTGTGACCCCCAGCCCAGCTACCAGCGGTAAGCCATAAATCAAGAATGGTTTCTTGGTGTCCCTGGCCAAGGCAATCAACAGCGGCGCGAGGATGACCAATGCCACATCCAGAAACACGGGGATCGAGATGATGAAGCCAGTCAACAGCATCGCCCATGGCGCCCGCTGGACGCCAAAGATCCGCACCAATGAATTCGCCAGAGCCTGAGTACCGCCACTGTGTTCCAGGATCGCACCAAAAATAGCGCCAATGCCGATGATCGTGGCGATGAACCCGAGCGCACCGCCCATGCTAGAGACAATCGTGTCGGCGACCTGCGTCAGGGGGACCGCATCCTCGTTGATCAATCGGCTGCAAGCGGCCACGACGACGGACACCAAGATCAGCGACAAGAAGGCTTGCAGCTTGAAACCCAATATCAGGATCAACAGCAATCCAATGCCCGCCGCCAACAGAATCAACAGCGGAACGACGTGCGGCGAATCGGAATTCTCGGAAGCGGTTTCGGCGGCAAAAAGAAGAGGACTGGCCCAGGCGGCGGAGAGAAGTTCAGACAAGTGCAAGACCGGCGGGCGGGAGGTGACGAGCGGGACCGGAGGAGTCTAAGCGTGCCCGACGGGAGGGTCAAGAAATCGTCATCTCTGGCTCGTGCCCGCGTTCGTCCGACGTAGCCCAGCTTGCGGCTAAGACTACCGCCTCGCCCAGCGCGAATACGATTGTCATCATGTCATCGAGACTTGAGCAGTTGTTCTGGAACTGGCCCTGAGTTCAGCCGTCATCCCGCTGCAATCTCCCTTCACAGGAACTGGGTCCACATCCATGTCTTCGATCATGACTCCGGCGCTTCAGCTCTTGGATGACGGCTGGCAGATCGTCCAAGAAACGGCCGTCAGCGGCGGCTGCATCAGCCAGGCAGCGCGATTGCAACTCCGCAACGACGACCGCGAGTGGACGGTCTTCGCCAAGTCCAATGATGCAGAGTTCGAAGACAACTTTCGCTGCGAAGCGGAAGGGTTACGGGCACTGCGATCAGCCTGCTCAGCGGACGTGAACTTAAGGGTTCCCGAACCAATCGTGGTCGGAGTCGTCGGGAAGTTCGCCTTTCTGATCAGCGAGTGGGTCGATTTGGCAAGTGGATCATCAAGCGAGTTCAAGAGCTTCGGACAGGCCCTCGCCAGACTGCATCTCGCGACACGTGGCGACGCCGTGGGTTGGCATCGCGACAACTACCTTGGCGGCTCGCGCCAGATCAATGCGGGCGATCGAAACTGGTCCCCATTCGTAGCCGAAAACCGCTTGGCGATTCAACTCAACTGGGCACGGGAGCAAGGCCTGGCGTCCCCGCGACTTGGCAAAGATGTCGAATCGATCTGCCGTCGTATCGACTCGATTCTGCAGGGACGTGAAGAACAAACCAGCTTGCTCCACGGGGATTTATGGAGCGGAAACTATCAGTTCGCCGCTGATGGAACCGCAACAATTCTCGACCCCGCGGTCTATCGCGGATGCCGGGAGGCTGAGTTCGGCATGATCGAGTTGTTTGGCAGTTGCCCACCGGCGTTCTATCAGGGATACCAAGGTGAATGGCCCCTGCCGTCCGGTTGGCAACGTCGTGTCAGTGTCTATGTTCTCTACCATCTGCTGAACCATCTGAACCTGTTCGGAAGCGGATACCTGGGGCAGTGTGAACGATTGGCTGGACAGATCAGCCGCAGCTAAGGTCGCCCGTCGCGAAACGGCTGTTGATTCAACCGGAACGAGAGCATGCTTGCCGCGCGAGTGATCCCCTGCCTTGACGTCCATGGCGGTCGTGTCGTGAAAGGCACCAACTTCGTCAACCTTCGGGATGCTGGCGACCCAGTCGAAGTTGCCCGACGCTATGAGGCGGAGGGCGCCGACGAGTTGGTTTACCTGGACATCACGGCCAGCCACGAACAGCGCGATATCATCTTGGACGTCGTCGAGCGGACAGCAGATCAGGTCTTCATGCCGCTGACGGTTGGTGGTGGCGTGCGGACCATCGAGGACGTGCGGGCGCTGCTTTCAGCCGGTTGCGACAAGGTTTCCATCAACTCCGCCGCCTGCCAGGATCCGAATTTCGTTCGCGCCGCCGCGGACCGCTTCGGTAGCCAGTGCATCGTCGTCAACATCGACCCCAAACGCGTGCAAAAGAATGGGCAAGAGGTTTGGGAGGTTCACATCCAGGGTGGTCGCAAACCGACCGGTTTGGAAGCGGTCGCGTGGGCCAAAGAGGTTCAGCAGTTGGGCGCAGGTGAGATCGTCTTGACCAGCATGGATGCTGATGGAACGTGCGACGGATACGACTTGCCCGTCACTCGCGCCGTCAGTGAAGCGGTCTCGATTCCAGTGGTCGCGAGCGGTGGCGCGGGCCACCCCGATCACCTGGTCGAAGCGATCCAGTCTGGCAAAGCGGACGCTGCTCTGGCAGCAAGCATCTTCCATTTTGGACAATTCACAATTGCCGAAACGAAGCAGCGAATGCGAGACGCCGGCATTCCCGTGCGACTCTGATGCATTGATCTTCACCGTGAGACCTTTTGGGCTTTCCACCACCGCTTCATGACGTACGCCGCCCGATTCGTATCCATTGCGCTGTCCAACCAGGTCCCGGAGGCTGACTCCGGTGCAACTGATGTTTTCTGGTTTCATCATGCCGGCGGTGGGTTGAACGCGTTGACCGCCCAGGCTCGACGGGCTCGCCCCCAGCACGCGGTGCGGCTATGGTCCGCCAAGATGCCATGCCGCGAAGACATGTCGGACATCACTTTCGACGGCAGCTTGATTGAGCTGGCGCGGTTGCTTGCGGATCGGATCATTGCCGTCCACCCCGCGGACCGGCCGCTGGTGATCGTCGGCCACAGCTTCGGAAGTGTCATGGCCTACCAGGTCACTCGCCGGCTGGTTGAGTGCGGGCTGATTCCCACACGTTTGGTTGTGTCCTCGTTTCCGCCCCCCGATCAATGGGAGCGCGAACGCGAATTGCACCAGGTCAGCGATGAAGAACTGGTGCGTGCGGTCAACGAACAATTTGGCGGCGTCCCGCAAGACGTGATGTCAGATCCGGAGGCGCTGAAGTTCTTTCTGCCGCCGATGCGGTTCGATTTTGCTCTCATGGAAAGCTACCGGCATCCACCGGACGGCGAACCACTCGATGTCCCGCTAACGGCGATCTGTGGGACCGACGATCGAGCGGTCGACTTGGCCGAGATGCAGGGGTGGAGTCGTCTGACCAAGTCCACGTTTCGCCTTCGCGGCATGCCAGGCGACCACTTCTTCCCCCTGCAGCGGATGGGCGAGGTGCTGGATGTGGCCACTTGGGGTGTCTAGCCAGCGTTTCCATCACTCTATGCCAGCCACGATGACGCCTCTGTCCGCTTGTCGTTCCGGGCATTGCCGACTACACCTTTTGCGTGGTGCGTTGTGCCGATTCGGACTTTCGGCGTCGATCGCTGAACCGATGGTCGGTAGCCACAGTTCGAGCTGACCAAACCTTGGCGATCGCTAGACGGCCC
>JBCCUO010000432.1:0-4445 GCA_039196805.1 Planctomycetota bacterium
CCGGGTACGAACTCGAACCAGACACGCTGCTGGGCATCCAGTCCGAATCGGATTGGGACGTTCAGCCTGCGAGCACCGTTGACGTCCTGGACGTGCCACTGGATCGGTTTGGCCAAGAATGGAGCGGATACTTGGGGGCGGTTCAAGCCGCATACGAGCTTCCAGGATCCGGCGCCGCGGTGATGATTCGGCCGGTCCGATCGACTTTGCCCACGATTGTCCAGCGTCATCATTTGCACGTTAGCAGGTCGTCCATTCGGCTGGACTACTCGACGACGATCCTGCAAGCCAGGGCGCTAGAACGGCCGCTGCGGTTGCGGATGCCGGGACTTGTTCAAATCGAGTCGATCTTGATCAATGGCAGCGTCGTCCAGCGCCGGTCCACGATCCAGAATGGTCAGCAGGAGCTGACGTTTTGGGACCTGCCCCGCAACGATGTGATTCGCGTGGAGGTCCGCGCGCGGCTGGCCAGCCGTGGCAACCAGTCGATTGACCTTCCGGAGATCCGAATCGATTCGCCCGTTGCCAAGACGGACCGCTATACGATTTCGCACTCCGCGGAGACCTCGGTCGTTTTCACGCAGCGACCCACAATCCCGGCCGAATCAACGCCCGACCTGAATCCGTCCGAGGCGTTGGCCCAGGGGTGGATGCCCGTTGCAACGTACGTCCGATCCGCACCGAGCCGCTTGGAACTGCCGCCATTGGCAGCGACGATTCGTGTGCCGCGCCGACGGCCGACGATTCGTACGAGGCAGTGGTTGGACCTGAAATGGAACGATGGTCGCTGGAGCATGGAGGCGACGATTCGTTTTCTGCCCGGCCCAATTCCCGATTACATTGACCTAGCCATTCCATCCCGATGGTGCCAGTCATTGCAGTTGGAAGGCAGCCTAACGCAAACACAGCAACCCTCCTTGGACACGTCAACACAGCTGATTCGCATCCGCTGTGAAGGAGAACGGCTGGGGGATGAGCGTTCGATCGTTGTTCGGGGTGACCTGTCCAGCGACGATACGGGGCGATTGACCGTGCCTGCCACTCGAGTGCTTAGTGGTGGAACGCACCAAGTCTTTGTCTCGGTTCCCACGCGTCTGAACCAGCAACCGATTCAATGGAGGACCAGCGGTCTGCGCAGTTTGAAATCGCTGCAGGATTGGCCCCAACCGCCGGGGGCCCGAACACTCAGGCAGCGGACCGATGCCAACGGTCGTCCGCTTCCGTCACGTATCCGACGGGCGTGGCAAGTGACCTCCCGAGCGTGGTCGGCTGAGTTGGTCTCGTCTTCCAATACGACCGCCAAGGCCACCATCACGGTCGCCGACGCTCAGGTATTCCAGACCGCCGAAAGCGCTTTGGTGATCGCTCACTATGATTTGAATCCCGCCGACGAAGACGCATTGGAACTGGAGATTCCCCGCAAGGCCCGCGTCATCGCGGCTTGGTCGGCGGGGCGATCCATGGACTACGACGTGTCGACAACCTCAGCCCCAGAATCCCAAGAGGCCTCGAGGTCGACTTCGCGCAAGCGTCTGCGAATCCCTCTGGCGCTCAGTCGCCTGAGTCAGCCGGTCGAACTGATGTATGAAATCCCAAGGGGAGTGGCCGACAATCAGGACTACCTGCCAAGCGGCTTGAGCGTGTCAGCACCACGATGCTGGGTTGCCTTTTATCGACCTCGGTCAGATCAAAGCGGCGGAAGATTGAGCACGGTCGATCGGCCGAAGTTCAACGGGCGGGTGACTGAACCGTCGCGGGACGCGATCATCTCCGAGCGGTTGACTCAGCCTGAAGGATTCGCGGCACGCCAATACGCGCTCGCCGAATCCATTGTGTTGTCGGTTGAACTATCACTGAACTCCTTGGCGGAGCGTCCCAGCGAGTGGGGCGCCTGGTTGGGGCCTTGGGCAGATCGGTATCAGGCAACGGCTCAGGCCGCCGGGAAGTCGGTCGACCTGCTGCAACCGAGTCCCGAGCAACCCAACAGTCCTGATCCCTGGTTCAACCTGAATCAGCGCATGAGTGCTCTGGTGCAAGGCGTCTCGAGTGAACCGCTAGCCAATAGCGCCCGACCGCTGACGTCGCGTATTCAGAACGGCTTTCGATTGGATCGGGTCGTGCAAGTTAGCAACGAGCGTTTACCACCGCCGATCGAACGCACGAAACAGGAGACAAAAGACATTGCCACATTGCTGTTCAACGTGTTGACGATGATCTTGGTTGCAGGCCTCTGGGCGTTGGCCTGGCCGTATCGGTTTCGTGCGGTTGCTTGGATTGAGCATCCCGCAACGTGGCTACTAACATTGGCTTTGTTGTCGCTATTCTGGCTGACTTCGGCGATCGCGTTGGGCCTGTTGGCCGTGGCCGTGCTGGCCGGACTCTATTCGGTTCGACGTGCGCCCTCGTCATGACGAAGAGGAGTCATCTGCACGCGGTCCCCCCGTTGAGAGTCCTCGCGGCATTCGCCGGCATTCGCCACGCAGTATCTGGGAGAAGTTCGACCGCTATGCTAGGTGGACTTCCACGCGGCGAACGCGACCATTAGCCAAGCGACGATCCAGCTGAGTCCCCCGAGCGGCGTGATCGCGCCCAGCCATGTTTGGTTGCTGAGTACCAGCGCATAGAGACTGCCACTGAAAAGCAGGATGCCTGCCAACATCAACCATGCAGCGATGCGCGGCAATCCGTCGCGGAAGGGCCAACATCCTACGGCCAGCATGGCCACAGCATGGACCAAGTGATACCTCGCCCCAGTGTCAAACTGTCCGACGCGTTTCGCAATCAAGCGTGGTAGTGAATCATCATCCACGACGCCCGCGTAAGACGTCGACAAGTGGTCCGGCAAACCGTGAGCGCCGAAAGCACCTAATAAGACGCCCAGCGCACCCGCGATCGCGGCAGCCAGCAAAATGATTCGCCGCGCCGCGTTGGCTCCGGCCGGTTCGACATCGCGCGGGCTGTCCATCAGCCCGCAGGAAGAAGCTTGCTAACGGCCGCCAGCAACCGGTCCATGGCAAACGGCTTGCGAATGTAGTCGCTGACGCCCAAGAGCTCCGCGTAAGCCTGGTGACGGCTGCCTTCATTGCCGGTGATCATGATCACCGGCAACAACTCGTCGCGAACGCGTCGAAGTTTCTCAAGGACCAAGAAGCCGCTTCGCTTGGGCATCATCATGTCCAGGATCATCAGGTCCGGATCTTCACGTTCGGCCAACGCCAGCCCCTGGTTGCCATCGCGGGCAACAATCACACGGTGACCTTCCCCCTCCAAGGCGTAGCGAAGCGACTCCACAATTTCGAAATCGTCGTCGACGATCAAGATGGTGTGTCCGCTGCCGGAAGCTCCTTCGTCAGCCATGTTCTGCAGAATCCGGGAAGAAAATCGAGAGTTCGACATTCGCTGCGATGTCGTCGCTGTCAGCCTAGCGAAAGTGCAAGCGGTATCGTAGCCCATCCAGAGAAGACTTGCCTGCCTCCAAGCGAGAGGGTGACTCAAGCCGGGCAACCACAATAAACGCAGACTGGGTCAAGCGTGCTGGTGTCGGCGCGGCTGGACCCCAGCTGAGGACTGGAACTAATTGCTAGAAAAGCGTACTGGAGCCGTCGGCCAGGTGTCGCATTCGGTGCTGGATTGGCCGGCAACGACGCGTCGCATGATCCAATCATTGATATCACTGAGCGTGACGGTGTTCATTTCGTCATCGTCGGCATATTGCCGCAATTCGACTTTAGCACCGATGGCATTTGCGAGTTTCAGGTCCGCTTGCATGCGATCGATCTGAAAGTGGTGTCCTTTCACCGCCCATTGCCAGAGGATCGGCAGCCGCTGGGCTCGCAGCAGATTCAGGTCGGTGATGGTTTGACCACTGGACGGCATGGAACCACCCAGCGACACCACGGCGGCGTACCGCCCCGGAGTTCTCATTGCCAAACGCAGTGCCGTCGAGCCACCGCCGCGGTAACCGACCAAGACGACCCGATCAGGGTGAATACTGAATCGCTCGATGGCGGTATCCACCAGATCGTCGACGGCCTGCTGTGCTGCGTCGATTGCGGCCGGGCTGGACGACCAGTCAAACCGATGACCTGCGGTGTCGGCTGCGCGAACGCCCCGCACGCCCGCAGCCACGAAATTCCGGACGCTGATGTGGGGCATCACGTACTTGACTTGATGCTCGTTGAATCCGTCGCTGTGAAGCCATACGATCAGCGGGTACTGATACTTCGGTTCGTAGTGCATCGGGACCAGGAACGCATGCCGAGACGCCTGGCCGGGCGACCTTCCGCATTCCAGCAGGCCAAGAGACTCCGATCCAAACGGACCCGCTGAACCATCGTCTTCGACATTCGCGTCTGCAGAGTTATCAGATCCCGCTGGGGACTGATTGGGATCGATCTGTGACGTGAGCGAGTGTCGGATTCGATTCATGACCAGCGCATTGTCTC
>JBCCUO010000433.1:0-4405 GCA_039196805.1 Planctomycetota bacterium
GACTTGGTTCGTGAACTGGACAAGCCCGAAGACGCGATCCGGCTCTATCAGCAGGCAATCGATCTGGCACCCGATCAGCCGCAGTATCGCGAGTACCTCGGTGAGTACCTGCATCGACTCGATCGTAAAGACGAAGCGCTGGAAGTGTGGCAATCGATCGCAGCGGGTGACCGGCGAAGTCGCGACTTCTTGATACGGCTCGGGGAAGTCTACGCAGCGTTTGATTACGCCGAACGATCTAGCGAAGTGTTCGCCGAGGCGATGCAGCTGGATCCGACGTTCGCGCAACGATTGCGGTTCGCCGAGTTGCTGCGGCGGGCTGAATCGTTTGATCAAGCTATCGCGCAACTGGATGCTGCCGAGTTGATCGCTGAAACGCCGGACGAACGTGACCAAGTCTTCGTCGCTCGCGTCGACGTCTACCGGGCCAGTGGCTCGCTGCCGGAGCAGATCGCGTCACTTCAAAATCGGCTGCCCGAAGACGAACCGAGCGCGGAGCAGGTCGGCGACTATCGACGTCTTGCTTTGATGCTGGATGCGGCAGGCCGTTCGCGGGAGGCGATTGAATCGATCAGCATTGCTCGTCAGCTCGCTCCTCGCGACCCGTCCGTCTTGTCCGTTGCCGCATCTCTGCTGAGTCAATCATCGGACTATGCCGGCGCGGTTGAAGTCTATCGCATGCTTGCCGAAGTCGAGATGCGGTACCAGTCTGCGTACCTACAGCAGATTGCCAGCTTGCAGATGCGGATGGGGCAGGTTGATGCGGCTTTGCAGACGGGACGACAGCTCATCTCTGTCAATGCGTCCAGTCCAGATGCGTACCGATACTTCGCGGATCTTTGCGAGCGGGGGGGACGTCCTGATGAGGCGATTGCCGCGCTTCGCAAGGCAACGCAGGTGGCGCCGCGCGATTCCGGTGCCAAGAACGCATTGGCTTCCGTGCTGGCGCAACAGTTTCGCACCTACGAAGCGATCGAACTGTACTGGGAGACGTTGGTCGCGAGTGATGATCTGGATGATCAACGTTCCGTGGTGTCTCGCCTTGTCCCGCTTTACGAACGTCGTGGTAACTTCGCGCAACTGCTCAGTCGGCTGACACGACGTGGTCGCGAGGACTCCGATATGCGAACCGCAACGTTGTTGATCAGTGAGGCGCAACGTCAGGTCAACGACTTCGGCTCAGCGGCCGATGTTTTGCAGCCGCTGCTGGCGGAGGATCCGAGGGATCCCGAGTTGCTGGAGCAGATGGTTGGCCTCTTTGACGCGATGGGAGAGTTTGAGCGCGCGATCGAATATCAGAGGCGTCTGGCCAGCCAGGCGGATACACCGGAGAACCGTCAGAAGCTGTTGCTCTTGATGGTCGACACGGGTGAGATCGACCACGCGGAGCTGGCTATCAAGCGACTGCAGAGCGTGACGGACCCGTTGGTCATGGCGCAGATGATCGATCGGCTCTACGGACGTGGGAACAATGAGGCGGCGATTCGGACGTGTCGCGCGATCCTGGAAAGAAACGACAAGCTCTGGGGCGTGCGACTCAGACTGGCTGGGATGTTGACCGAAACGGAGCGGTATGACGACGCACTTCTGCAGATTGCATCGATTCGGTCAATGAACCTTCCACTGGACACGCGCGCCGTGTCGGCGCCGCTAAGTTCGCGAGCGACTCGGGCCAGCATGTCTCAGTTGCCCCAGCCATCGGTGACTCCGCTCGTTTTTGCGAACGCGCGATACGACCTGGCGCGGGCCTTGGCGGTCGGCCGATATGCCAGTGCCAGCTACTTCACGAACCGGCCGAACAACCCCTACAAGGTCAGCAAATTTGGCGAGGCTCTGTTCGCGACTGAGTTTTTACGGGCGGCGATTGCCGAGCGGAAGGATGAGTGGGACGAGCACTTGGCTACCCGCGCATCACCGCAGGTCATCGATGAACTGGAGGATGCGGACGCCTTGTGGTCCGCCTGGAACGCACTGACCATCGCCGATGTCATCCAGCAATCACGCAACCGACCGGCGAGCCAAACACGCGAACGGCAGAAAATGTTGGACCGCATTGCGTGGCGATTGGCTGAGTACGATTCGCGGTCGGGAGACGTCCTGGTTTCTCAGGTGATTGGACGGAGGTACGCCGAACGCCATCCGATGCAGGGCGCTGACAACACTGAGGGTCGCAAACGTCTTGAGCCGCTAACCGACGAACAGCTCAAGCGATTGATCGACATCCACGCCCGAGCCCCCGCGTTCTCCGCGGTTCGCCGCTACATCCGGCTCGAGTCATCGCACGTTTATGACGAGCTGATCTTTGCCGGGAAGACTGATCAGGCGGAGCGATTCAAGCGGGAACAGATTGGCGAAGCAGTAACTCTTTCCTCATTCGCAAAGCGTATTGAGTTCGCCAATCACGAGAACGACGCAGAGTCGTTCGATTTGGCACTGTCCGAGCTGGCAGTGGGGCTGGCAAATCTAGCCGACACCGCTCAGCCGGCTGAGATCCAGCGAGTGTTGGCCGCAGTCACGTCTTCGCCGGAACTCGTCAGCGATGAACGAGTTGGAAACGTGGTCGCGGTTCAGACCGCCTTGGCCGCTTGGTTAGACTCGAAAACCAGTCGCGCACGCCGAAGCACAGTTCGCTCAGCCAGTGGTAGCCAAGCCGGCAAGACGTATGTGCGATTCCAGACTGGAGGTCGATTTGAACAGGTCGAACTGACCGTTCCCTTGCAGTTGGCCGGTCTCGATGCAAGCTACCTGCAAACGGTCTTTGGCGTGGTCGGCCAGAAGCCAGACGGTGATCGCTGGCAGACCGTCGAGAAGCTGTTCGAGAAGCAGGAGTTGTTGTTCGAGCCTTCCAGCGACGTCGGGCGGCTGGAGGCCCGACGCCGAGAATTGTTGTGGGCGTATCTGCCATGGTGGCGCGACGAGGCGGATGTAAGTTACTCGCGAATCAATCAGCTGGTGAAGGAGTATCCCGAGGAAGACGACTTGCGGATCGAGCAGGCCCGGCTGGCAGCGGAGCTCAAGCGACCCGCCGAGTCATTGGCGGCGCTCGATTCGATCACTCCGTTGAACCAGGCGACGCTGCAGACTCGAGAGATGGCGGCTCTGAATCTGTCCATTCGGTTGGGCAAGCTGGATCGTGCCAGGGAAGCCGCCCGACGACTTTTCGGAATGCGTTTACCGAACGATCTTCAGCTCTCCTTGGCGGAGCAGATGAATCGGCTGGGGTTGAAGGATCAAGCGTCCGCCATCCTGCGGCGAAATCGCAGGATGGGCGGGCAGAGCGTTTCGCGGCTGGCCGATTTGGCCCGTCGGTACAGCGATCTCGGTCAACAGCAAGCTGCAGCGGAGATTGCTTTTTCGGGACTGAGGAGGCTGCGGCGGGGTCGATACGGTTCAGGCGAGTACTACCGCGAACAACTTGTTGAAGTGCTACGCAAGGTGGGCCGCTTGGACAAGCTTATCGAGAGGACGGAGCGTCGGGCCAGCGCTTCGGCCAAATCGGTCGAGTTGCAAACCGAGTTGGCGGAGCTGTATCGGGCAGCCGGTCGTCAGCAGGATGCCAATCAGGTGATGGAGCGACTGGCGAAGCTCGACCCAAACAATAATCCCCGCGCGCTGATCTCCCTTGCCACGCAGCTGACGAACAACGGCAAACGTGCCGAAGCGGTCGAGAAGTACCTGGCAGCATTCCAGCGTGACCCCAGTCTGCTCCGCCAGCACTACAGCCAGTTTGGACAAGCTGTTGAGGCAGCAAAGAACTACGATTTTGTGCTCAAAGCGCTAAGCAAGATCGAACTCGAAAGGGTCGATTCCTACTACCTTGCCGAGTTACTCCGTTTCATTCGGGACGCTCCAATCGAGACGGAAGCAGGCGAGAGATTCATGGAAAAACTGATGGCAAATGCCGACGAATCGAGGTTCGGTAGGTTGCTACGCAACATGACTTGGAACGAAGGGAAATTTTTGAAACTCACTCAGGTGCAGCGAGGCGTATTGAAGTTCTTTCGGTCCGATCTCACCTATGATTCGACTCGGCGCATCTGGAACGACTTCAGCTGGTCCAACGACGGCGAACTGCACGGAGCGATCGATCCACTGGCAATCTGTTTTCGATCGAACGAACAACTCCTCCAGGATGTCAGCGATGAATTGATGGCAAGAAAGGAGTCCGATCAGGTTCTGGTCCGTCGCATCGCGACGCTACTGATGCTTGTCCTGAAGGACGACCATGAACCGGAGGAACTCCGCCAGATCGTCGAACCCCTTCTGGATGAGACAAGTCGACCAATCGAGTACGGCTTGTTTTGGCAGGTCGCCCAGCACCTTGGAAAGCAGCAGGCGTCGTTGCCGGTTGCCGTCAGTATCTACGAATGGATTCTCGAGATGCACCCCAGCGAAGCGGCGTCGC
>JBCCUO010000434.1:0-4399 GCA_039196805.1 Planctomycetota bacterium
GCAAGGTGCAGAGGCAACTGAACAGCGTATTGACCGCCCAAAGCTCGCCCCCGGCCGCGAAACCGAGTTCGTGCACGCTGATGTTGCCGGTGACGAACGACTCGCGAGTCAAGTAGCCGCGATCGAATTGACCGGGAGGTTGGATCTGACCCGCCAGCCTTTCAGCGTCTCGCAACAACCAGATCAGATTCGTTCCTCCGATCGCCAGGCAATCGTCTCCGACGGCGATGCCCATTGCCCGTTGAAAGTTGGAAAACCCCAACTGCAATCCGTCCGGTCCAGTACCGATACAGACAACCTTTCCGGCGGCATACGTGGACACCAATAGCGATCCGCCAAGGTGCTGCAAGATCGGCACGAAACGCTGGCTGTGGCGAAAGCGGATCTCGCGTTGGCGTGGTTCAGAATCCTTTGTCAATCCTTCGGTCCAGTGTGTCGGGGTTCAAAGCGGCTCATCTTGACCTGATAGCTTCCGCTGTTGTCATCCAACTGGCCGACCGGGTCATTGATACACATCAACAGCCAGCTGTTTTCGGGAACGCTCACGTTTGCTTTCCTGCCAACGGGTATGGCTCGAATGGGTTGTCTCATCGCGGCGGATTTGTCGCTGCGAAGCGGGAGGACACAGGCCAACAACTCACCCAGCGGTCTGCCCTTGTGATAGTGAATGGTGATCCCCTGGGGCTCGCTGCGCCAGGGACGCGTGGTGTCGGCAAGTACACAGTCTCCGCTCGCCTGGAGTCGAAGCGTTGCACCGGCAGGAAACCAGACGCCGCACGACTGCCAGCCTCGATCGGCAACGACCTCAGCGCTGATTTGCTGGCCGTTCCATCTGGGATCCTGAGTCGAGAGCTGGACTTGTTCTCGACCGGGATCGAAACCGTAGTCCAACCGATCGCAGAGCAGGGCCCAACGAGCCTGCACGATCGGCCATTCTTGGCGAAGGTCTTCGTAGAGTCGACGGTTGAATACCGATGCAGCCTCACGTCCACGTTTGGCGGCGTTGTCCAACGCCAGGTGATAGGCAGGATACGTGTCCAGCAACAGCACCGCTGCCCAACTCCAACCAAACGATTCGACATCACCACGCAACACTTGAGGCAACCGCATGACTCCGGCCAAACTGGGTGACTGATCGGTCTGACGGCGATCCGAGAGCATCGTCAGCCGGCCCCAGTACGGCGTGTCGTCTGCATCGCGTGGCAGCCGATTGACTCGGGTCGATTCCTCTTGCCCCTGATGCAGCGACAACAACTCGGCCGTTCCCTCCATGAACCAACTGGGCCCCGCTCCTCCGAACGATCGGAACATCAATGCATGCACGCCTTCGTGCAACAGCAGGTGTCGTGTGTAATACTCACTCGGTTGGCGAACGACCCAGATTCGTTTCCCTGATGCGTACCCATAGCGAAACTCAGGAAGATCCACCGGCACGATCCCCCGTCGCCGGGCGGTCGCGACATCATCAATCACCCAGGCCTGAATCTTCCAATCTTGGATCGACTGCTGATCAATGTCCCAGTACTCCAGCCATTGCGGAACGGCGGCATCAAACGACGCAACCAGTGTCTTGGCTTCGTCATCCGTCAGCGACTGGTGCTGCAAACGAATCCACTTGCCCTCAACAGGCAGCTGAGCCTGAGCCACCGGCTGGGCCGTCACAAGGCAGATCCAAACCAGGCTCCCCAGAGGAAACGTCGAGACTCCCCAACACGCCCTGGCTCGCCGCCACCCCTTCCCCCACCGCTTGGAAAGAGATTGACACCGTGGAAATCGACAAGATGAAACGTAGGGAACCCGCATCCCCTGATTGTAGACGATCCTCACCAATGCTCGTCGTCCGCAATCTATGCCTGGTCACCAGTTTGCTGTTGGCGAGTGCCGGATGTGTGGCCCGTAGCGAATCGGACGTGGTCGTCTATTCGGCATTGGACCAAGAGTTTGCCAAGCCGATTCTGCAGTCCTTCCAACGGGCGACCGATGATGAGGTCACTGTGGTGGCCAAGTACGACATCGAATCGACCAAGACCGTTGGGCTGGTCAATCAGATCTTGGCCGAATCCAAACGGCCGCAATGCGACGTCTTCTGGAACAACGAGATCATGCATACCGTCCGGCTGCAGCAAAAAGGGCTGTTGCTGCCGCGCAGTTGGAACGTCGAACCAGGCTGGCCACAAGACATGATTGCCAGCGACGGGACGTGGTGTGGGTTTGCCGCCCGAGCGCGAGTGCTGTTGATCAACACGGATATGATCGGCGACGACGATGTCGCTCCCAACTCAGTCGATGATTTGATCGACCCTCGATGGAAGTCGAAGTGCGCGATCGCACGTCCGCTGTTTGGAACCACGGCCACTCATCTTGCCGTCCTCAAGTCGGTCAACGGTCGCGACGAGACACTGCGGTGGCTCGGTGAAGTCTGCCGCAATGCGATCGTTCTGTCGGGCAACAAGCAAGTCGCCCAAGCGGTCTCATCGGGTCAATTGGCCTGGGGGCTGACCGACACTGACGACGCCAACATCGAACGTGAGCGTGGCTATCCAGTGCGGATTGTCTTTCCCGATCAACAGCCCGATCAGCCGGGAACACTAAGGATCCCCAACACGATCGCGGTTCTGAAAGACGCACCACATCCGGTTGCCGCCGGTCGACTGGCAAACTTCCTGGTTCGGCCCGAGATCGAAGATCGATTGGCCATGGGAGAAAGCAGCCAGATGCCAATCAGTACGCAAACAAAATTCCCGCCCGCTGTCTTACCGCAAGAACCCGTTCGCTGGATGCGAGTGGACTTCGAGTCAGCGGCCGAAGACTGGGACGGTTGGAATGTTGAAGTAAAGAAAACCCTCGAAGAGAACGGCTAAACTTTGGAGTGCGGCAGCTTGATGCCGCTTTCGACTCCAGACGCTCGCTTGGCGCAAACATCCCTCGACTCGTTGGCGGGAAGATCGTCTCGAGCGTAAAAGCGGTGGCATGCCACCGCAATCCTGTTGGAAGAGGTCTAGTAGCCTTCAGGCCAGTTGTTGAACCGATCGGGTAAGGGCTCGCCCGCGAAGTGGGCGTCGGCGAAGTCCAAGATCGCTTGCCAGTCCTCCAACGTGTGACCATGAACTCCAGGTCGCCAATGGGTCGCGTTCTGGTTAGGGCGGCCCAGCAACTGATACACCGGTTCAGCGGCTTCGAACATCATTCGAGTCCCACGTGGATTGGCAAGTGGATCGTCCGCCCCGTGAGTGTTGAGGATCGCCCGCGGCGCAACCAAGGCTTGCAGAACGTGGCCATTCAGGACAGGTGCCCTCTCGCTGACATCTGGCATCTTGGGACTGAACCAAAACGAGTGGTTTTGCGTGATGACCTTCGCCGACTGCCGGCGCCCGCCGGGAGTGAAGTGCTTCCAACTGCCCGTCCCTCCAGACCCGGAAGCGCTGGGGGCAGCGATCGAGATTCGCTGGTCAAGAATCGCGGCCGCGAGAGCGGTCTTGCCGCCTCGAGAGTGTCCCGTGCTGATGATTCGCGCTGCGTCGATGCTGTGATGGGCGATCAAGTGGTCAATGATCGGCGAATAAGTCCATGCCCACGCCGCGATCGCTCCCCACGAATATTCGGGATAGACGGCCAGCACACCGGTTTGCTTGCTATCGTGGCGGTCGACAGCTGCGTCCTCGCGAACAAACTTGCAAATCGCGTAGCCTCGGTCGATCGCCACGCGCGAAACATCGCGATAGATCTGGTCACGATGCTGATCCGTATACTGCCGCTTCTTTCTGCCCTCAGGCATGCCACTGAGGTCGAAGACCCAACGATCATTCTTGATGATTACGGGACAGGGCTGGTCAGTGTTGGGTCGAAGGAGCCCCATGCGGATCGGTACCGTCTGACCGCGATCACGGATCAGTAGCACCATCAACGTTTCGGTTGCCGCGCCGTCCATCACCTGCCGGGTCGAGATCTTCAAGACCTCGGGGTCTTTCACCTGATCAGGCATCTGTCCGTAGACGTGGTCGATCGCTAGCTGCAGCAGTTGACTGCGGCGCTGAGGCCACTGTGATGCCGACGTGATCGGCTTGCCTTGGTCGTTGACCAACAAGTCGGCGATCGGCGGCTCACCGGTGGATGACTCCACGTCTTGCGCTGGCAAAGCACGATGGGTCAAGAACACCGCCAAGGCGAAAACTACAGCTGGCAAAGTCCGAATGCATACGAATGGAATGTGAGTCATCAATTGAATCGCCAAGCTTTGCATGGGGAGATGGATCAAAGCCGATCAGGCCGCAGCTTCACGCAGCCATTGCGACAGGACTTCCCGGTCCGCTTTGATGGCAGCCAGATGCTTGGGCACCAACTCGGCGGGGCGATGATCGATGTACTCCTCGTGCAATGAAATCGGACCCGTAAACCCCGC
>JBCCUO010000435.1:0-4392 GCA_039196805.1 Planctomycetota bacterium
CGCGATGCTCCGCGTTCCGCTGATCGGCAGCCTATTGCGAATGTCGGCCACTCATCAGCTTTCCAGTGCACTGGCACTGATGTTGCGCAGCGGAGTGCTGTTGCCGGACGCCTTGGCCGCGACCACAACGCTGCTTCGCAATCGTTCGCTCCATGATCAGATCACGACCGCTCGCGTCCATGTCGCCGGCGGTCAAGACCTGGCGGGTTCGCTGGCGGGATCGGGTTTCGCCCGCATGTTGCCCAGCATGGCGGCAGTGGGCGAGAAGACGGGTGACCTGCCCAAGGCCCTGGATCATGTGGCCCGTTTCTACGCCGCTCGCGTCGAAGCCCGCATCAAACAATTTGCTCGGATCGTCGAACCCGCCATCATCGTGGTCGTCGGTGGCCTGGTGGGATACGTGTACATCGCGTTCTTCATGGCCTTGATGAGCGCAGGAGCAACCTTCAAATGATACGAATGAACCGAACCTCTCTCCTGTGCATCCCAGCGTTCCTGTCGCTGGTCGTGATCCAGTCGGCGGCCGCTGAAACCCGGGATCCGACCGAGCCGAGTGACCTGATTCGATCCCGTTTGGCGATCGTTGACGAGGGACCGGTCGCGGCTGGACCATCCTCACTGCTTCGGCCGATCTCCCCGATCTCCCCGCTCCCACCGCTTGACTTGAAGGCGGTCGTACTTCGGGACGACGACCATGGTGCCGCGTTGGTCCAGTCGCAACTGCCGGGCAGCACCAAGCCGCGTCATCACTGGATCACGCTTTCGCATCCTCGTTCCCATTCGCGACCAACGACGCAGGTTGCAGGCGTCTTGCTGACGATCATCGACTTTGATCGGTCGTCGATCACTCTGAAACGTCAGGATAACGGTGCTCTGATCCTGATCGATTGACATCGATCGCTTGGGACGTCCCAGAGTCGCCGACCACTCGTCGGTCGTAGCGTTCCTCAGGGAGCGCTTCGATCACGAAGTGATCGATCGACAACGTAGCCCGCCTTCTGCGAAGGCCAGGCTGTGAATCCAGAACCGCGAAGCGGTGGGTCTCGATAGGCTGTGACGAAGTCCCAGTTTCGCGACACCCATCACGACAGAACCGCGGAGCGGTCGTCGTATTCGTACTCAGGCGTCGCCGCCGGTACTCGTACTCGATTGCGCAGTTTCGCGGATGACGTCGATGAGGAGTACCAGTACCACTTCGTTGAGTACGAGTACGAGCGGTAGAAATCTCGGCGGTTGGCCAGTAGCCAGGTGATCCGCTTCGCGGCGCAATACGGCTCAGGACCATGGAGTGGTCTCTCGACTCTGCAGAAGCAATCGTTCGTTGCTGATCCAAGCTTCCCATCTCACCGCCATTGTCGTACAACGCAGGCATGAGCATCGTGATCGTGATTCCCGCCCGTCTGCATTCGACGCGACTGCCCGAAAAACTGCTTCGGCGTGTGGGTGGCAAAAGCATCTTGCAGCACACTTACGATCAAGCTCGGCGGGCAAACTCTGCGGACCGCGTCATCGTTGCGGTGGATGATGAAAGCCTGATGCGTGAAGTCATCCGCTTCGGCGGCCAAGCGGAGATGACCAGTCCGACCTGCGCCAGCGGGACCGATCGTGTGGCTGAGATCGCGACCAGGATCGACGCCGAAATACTGGTCAATGTCCAAGGAGACGAGCCGGAGATTGATCCGGCGGCGATCGACTTGGTCGCCCAGGCGTTGGCGGCAGACCCGATGGCCGACATCGCGACGCTGGCCACTCCGATTCGCTCGACCCACATGCTCAAGGACCCCGGATGCGTCAAGATCGCGATGCGGGACGCACCCGGCGATGCGACCGGCGTGGGCCAAGCGATCTACTTCAGCCGCTCAGTGATCCCGCATCCGCGCGGCGGTGTGACTGATCCGCAGTTGAACCAAGAACCGCCCTTGTTCTGGCATCACATCGGCCTGTACGCGTATCGCCGCCAGTTCCTACGGTGGTTCGCCAACCAGCCTCCCAGTTCTCTGGAACAAACCGAGTCCCTGGAGCAGTTGCGGGCGGTTGAAGCGGGAAAGCGAATCGTCGTATGCCGTACCGAATCGGCAGCCTCCGGAATCGACACGGAAGCCGATTTGACCGCTTTCGCGGGAAGGTACTCTGCGGGCCAGAACAGTTAGCGATCCTCCAGTTTTTGACGCAGTGCTTCAAGCTGCTTCCGGAGCCGATCGATGCTCTGATCAAGCATCCCGTTCGACCCTGCCGGGGACATCGTCCATGCCAGTACGTTTCCCCGGAGCCTTCCTTCGCGACGGATGACATAGTCCAGTTCGCGTTGCGTGATCTCCTCACTCGATGGCAGCTCGACGATGGCCTGGTCAACAAACTGGGCCAACTCCGCGCGCTGATCGGCGGCTAGCTGGGGGACCAGCGGTTCGATCTCGCGAATCGCGAGCGATTGAAAAGCGATCGCGCCGAGATGATTGAGCATCAGCCCACCTTCGGCCGTTTGTCCGGCATGGCGAAAGAGTTGTCGATAATCACGAACCGCAGATTCGGTCGCATTCTCAAGCTGTCTCACCCTGGCTCGCAGATGGACCAGACGAAGCACTCCTTTGAATTTGGCGGCATCCTCGATCAACTTTGGCAAGGCAATGAGGTCTTCGGGTGGGACCTGCGCTGACTGCTCGGCCGCTTGGTCGATCAGCGAAAAGGCAGCCTCGTTGTCATCCAGAATGACTGTCAACTCTGCCAGATCCTGGCTGTCGTGATAGCCTGCAGGCAAACGCCTGAGCTGTTTTGCTGACGCCTGCAACAGCGTTTGGTACGCGTTTGGACTCGGAACCTTCGCCAACGGTTGTTTTGGCCCGGTCAGCAACAAGTAGCCGAAGACTCCGATCACGCACAGCGAGATCAGCCCCAGAACGATGGCGAGGGTCTTCATATGGCTCTCTCCTACGTATGGACGGCGAATCGGATGACCAACGACCGATCCATTCCCCGTTCCTCCCTTCAGATACTAAGTGCGAACGAGGAAAACGTTCAGGCCCACGCTGCCGCGTCGGAATTCCGCAGCCACCCGAACTGCACGCCTTTGATCCGGGCAGTCGCGTGGTATGATCCGACCCCATGACAAAACACATCTTTGTAACCGGCGGTGTCGTCAGTTCGCTTGGAAAGGGGCTGACCAGTGCGTCGATGGGCATGCTGCTGGAACAGCGTGGATTGCGTGTCCGCATGCAGAAGCTGGACCCGTACATCAACGTCGACCCAGGGACAATGAGCCCCTACCAGCATGGTGAGGTCTACGTTCTGGACGACGGTAGCGAGACCGATCTGGATTTGGGCCATTACGAGCGGTTCACGTCGGGCGAGTTGACGCGTGACTGCAATTACACGACCGGTCAGATTTACCTGTCGGTGATCGAAAAGGAACGCAAAGGCCAGTTCCTGGGCAAGACGGTGCAGGTCATCCCGCACATCACCAACGAGATCAAATCGGTCGTCAAGCGGATGGGCGGCGATGACGTCGATGTCGTGATCACCGAGATCGGAGGCACGGTCGGCGACATTGAGAGCCTGCCGTTCTTGGAGGCGATCCGCCAATTCTCGCTGGACGTCGGGCGCGAGAACGTGCTGTACATCCACCTGACATTAGTGCCGTACCTGAAGGCCGCCGACGAACTGAAGACCAAGCCGACCCAGCACTCCGTCGGTCAGCTTCGCGAAATTGGGATTCAGCCCGACGTGCTGATCTGCCGCTGCGAGCATTCGATCAGTCGCGACGAACGCGACAAGATCGCACTGTTTTGCATCGTAGTCAGCGAGGCAGTGATCGTGGAGACGGACTAGGACTTCTCGTTATACGAAGTGCCGTTCTCGTTGGTCGACAACAAGCTGGACGAGTTGGTGGTGCGTAAGCTGGGATTGTCGACGGCCAAAAGCCTGGACATCACACCTTGGACCGACCTGCTGCATCGCCTACGCAATCCGCGTCATGAAATCTCGATCGCGGTCGTTGGCAAGTATGCCGAGCATAAAGACGCCTACAAGTCGATCTACGAATCGATCGACCACGCGGGCATGCACAACGATGCCCAAATCCGCATCGGTCGCATTCAAAGCTCAGATATCGAACGCGAGGGAGCCGAGCGGTTGCTCAGTGGCTTCCATGGCGTCTTGGTTCCCGGTGGATTTGGGGAGCGCGGCATCGAGGGCAAGGTGGAGGCGATCCGCTTCGCTCGGCAGAGAGGCATTCCGTTCTTTGGGATCTGCCTGGGCATGCAGTGTGCCGTGATCGAATATGGTCGCAATGTCTTGGGACTGCAGGGGGCTCACTCGACCGAGTTCGATAAAGACACCGGTCACCCAGTGATTTGCCTGCTGGACGAACAACAGAACGTGACTCAGATGGGTGGCACG